>NZ_DASQIX010000007.1:0-155000 GCF_035631355.1 Alloacidobacterium sp. | reverse complement strand
GCAGCTAGACGGAAAGACCCCGTGCACCTTTACTACACCTTAACTATGGGTTATGGTACTTGCTGCGCAGGATAGGTGGGAGGCTTTGAGGCCAGGTTCTCGGACTTGGCGGAGCCAATGGTGAGATACCACCCTGCGAGTGCTGTGACTCTAACCTCCTCCCGTGATCCGGGAGAGGGACATAGTTAGGCGGGTAGTTTGACTGGGGCGGTCGCCTCCTAAAATGTAACGGAGGCGCGCGAAGCTACTCTCAGGCTGTTTGGAAATCAGCCGTCGAGTGTAAAGGCATAAGAGTGGTTGACTGTGAGACCTACAAGTCGAGCAGGTGCGAAAGCAGGCCTTAGTGATCCGGTGGTTCTGTATGGAAGGGCCATCGCTCAACGGATAAAAGGTACGCCGGGGATAACAGGCTGATCTATGCCAAGTGTTCATATCGACGCATGGGTTTGGCACCTCGATGTCGGCTCATCGCATCCTGGAGCTGTAGAAGGTTCCAAGGGTTAGGCTGTTCGCCTATTAAAGCGGTACGTGAGCTGGGTTCAGAACGTCGCGAGACAGTTCGGTCCCTATCTGCTGTGGGCGTAGGAGATTTGAAGAGGGCTGTCCTTAGTACGAGAGGACCGGGATGGACGAACCTCTTGTGTTCCAGTTGTCATGCCAATGGCACGGCTGGGTAGCGAAGTTCGGTTGTGATAACCGCTGAATGCATATAAGCGGGAAGCACGCTCTAAGATGAGATCTCCCTGAAGGGCCCAGGAAGACCACCTGGTTGATAGGCTGGATGTGGAAGCGCAGTAATGCGTGTAGCTTACCAGTACTAATCGCCCGTTCGGCTTGTCCATAGAATTAATTCTGTGCAGTAATGCCGCAGAAAGATATTCAACAAGCCTTGTAAAATACGCTTGGTCAAAGTAACAAGATTCAAGGGAAATATTCCCGATCGGTTTCGTTGTGAGATATTAGGTTGGATATGGCGCCAGTTTGCCGTTTTCGCTTCCGAGAGAAAAAGCTCGTTGAAGTTACCTGGCTGCGGGAGAAACAGCCCGCCAAGCGCCGCCCAAGTTATAAGGCGTCGAGGTTCTTCGGGCAATGCCCCTCAGGATTTCGGCTCAAAGCGTAAACGCTTTGAAAGCGCCTCAATTTGCCGGTGACCATACCGCGAGGGTCACACCCGTTCCCATCCCGAACACGGAAGTTAAGCCTCGCTGGGCCGATGGTACTGCACGAGAAATTGTGTGGGAGATTAGGTGATCGCCGGCATAATCATAAAAAGCCCGCTCTTTCGAGCGGGCTTTTTGCATTGTGGTGTCAGAATTCGCTTTCACCGTACACCCCACTCCCACATCCCAAACTCAACCTGCTTCGGCAGCGGAAATCCGGCCTGTCGTGCCAGCATGGCAATCTGTCCGCGATGATGCGAATCGTGCGCAATGATGTAGCCAACAAAGGCGGCCGTGTCCGGCTTGAATCCCTTGATGCGCACTCCGGTAGCGAGTGATTCCGCGACCAGCGCATGCAGGGCTGCGGCGCTTTTATCCAGTCCGGCAAGAGCTTCTTTTGCGTTGAGTGTTTCTTTTTTCAGTTCTTCCGGAATCTCCTTGCTGCCTGTGGCTTTCAGCCACATGCGGCGCACATTGTGAATATGCGCCACAATTGCTGCCACGTTCCGGCCTTTGCCATCCGGCGTTGGCGCATGCCAGGCCTTGGGGTCAAGATTCTCCGCTAGGTAGCGCGTAATGCGGCAGTTGATATCCAGAGCCCGCACAAGGGAATCGGCAAGCGGCAAAGTTCTCTCCGCTGTTTTCGTCGGCATGGGTTCCTCCGAAAAAGGAGTAGCAAAATGCGGAAGCCAGAGTATCATGCCAATCATTGAAGCAGAGGACCGCCAAATAAACTTTACTAACCGGGGAAGGTCGGGAATTTCGCTAAATCTTCCCTTATGCCAAAGGTATGCAGTACCCGGTTCCTGGGACCGTTCGCTGGCTTTATCTTGATCTGAATTCCTACTTCGCCTCTGTAGAGCAGCAACTAAATCCGGATTTGCGCGGCAGACCGATGGCAGTGCTTCCGGTGATGGCTGAAACAACCTGCTGCATCGCGGCAAGCTATGAGGCCAAAGCTTATGGAATCCAGACAGGAACCGATGTTGCCGAAGCGCGGAAGCTTTGTCCGGAAATCGTATTTGTCGAAGCGAAACAACACGAATATGCGCGCTTTCACCACAAAATTCTCGAAGCCGTAAACCTCTGTCTGCCTGTTGAGCAGGTGCTTTCCATTGACGAGATCGCTTGCAGGCTCATCGCCAGTCAGTGCGAGCCACAACAGGCAGTTGCTCTTGCAGCAGTAGTGAAACAGATAATCAGAAATGATGTAGGCGAGTGCCTGCGCTGCTCGATCGGACTGGCCCCCAATGCACTGCTGGCCAAGATCGCAACCAACATGGAGAAACCCGACGGCCTCGTCGTGATCGATGCCGCCGATCTCCCCAATCTGCTCTACCGCCTCAGCCTGCGCGACATCCCCGGAATCGGCGAGCGAATGGAGATCCGCCTGCGCCGGCAAAAAATCCGTTCCATGCAAGACCTGCTTGCGCTCGACGCAAAACAGCTGCGCGCCGCATGGGGCAATCTCTATGGCGAGCGCTATTGGTACTGGCTTCGGGGATACGACTTTGACGAGCCGCGATCCATTCCGCAGAGCATCGGGCATGAGCACATTCTACCGCCGTATCTGCGCACCATGGAGAAGGCCAAGGCCGTGGCGCAAAAGCTGCTGGCGCGCGCAACGGCGCGTCTGCGCAGTCAAAAATTATGGGCGCGCGGACTGGCCGTCTATCTCAGCTTCTCTCCCGGCCGTGAAAAGAAACTATGGGAGTGCCACAGCCGTATGCTAGAAGCGCAGGATGTCTTCACGATTCAGGCACCGCTCAAGCGCATGTGGGCCGATTGTCCGCAAGGCAAGCCGACCTTTGTTGGAGTGGAGTTGTACGATCTTGTCCCTGACGAGCAGCATACTGAAACTTTTCTGCGGGAAGAAAGACGGCATCAGAAGCTGTCCGAAACCATGGATGCAATTCACAAGCTGTTTGGTGCAGAAGCCATCTACTTAGGCGGCACGCATGCCATCCGCGACGCCGCTCCAGCTCAGATCGCTTTTGCTTCGATCCCGGACAGCAGCAGCTTTCGCCAGAGTAAGCCAATTCAGAATTCGGTTTCCGGCTGGCGACACACATCCCGCCAACGGACGAGCAAATCTGCGTAAGTCTTTAAGGTATCGTCACACCGGCCGTATTCGACGGACTGCTTTGCACTCCGGAACGATCGACACTTTTCACATAGTAACTATAGATAGAGCCGGATTCGACAGAGTTATCTACATATGTCGTCTGCATACCGGATGAATTTATCAATTGATAGGAAGAGCTGCCTTTTGCTGACCGATAAATGTCATAGCCTGCTACCGGATCAGGAGAACTTCTGGGTGCTTCCCAGTTCAGATTAACTACGTATTGACCACTGCCGCTCAGATTGACAACCGTTGATGGTCCATCAGAACTGTTGCTGCCGATCGTCAAGGTGCCCGCCATTGCAACGCCTGCCGTCGGGCTGAATTGCACCATCAGCGTAATCGCCAGCGTTGGATTCAAAGTGACAGGAAAGGTAGCCCCGGACACAGTAAAGCCAGTACCTTTGATCGTTGCCGAGGTGATGCTCACCGGAGTTGTCCCAGTCGAGACCAGCGTAACCGGCAGCACAGCTGAAGCGCCATCATTGACCATGCCAAAACTCAAGCTGTCGGGGCTCACCGTCACTTGCGGACCGATTTGAGACACTCCATTGCTGGTCAGGCCGACGGCGATTCCGCTATGCCTCAATGCATTGCTGCTGATCGTAAGTGTGCCCGTCGATTTGCTCGCTGCTTTCGGTGTCGACCTAACATTCAGTGTCACGGCCTGTTTAGGATTCAGCGTGATAGGAAAAGTTACGCCTGACACCGTGAACCCTGCCCCGGTGATTGCTCGAGAGCTTATCGTCAATGGACCCGTCCCACTGGAAGTCAGCGTTACCGGCCTTGTTGCCGTTGTTCCTATCTTCACGTTGCCGAAGTTCAGGCTGGCCGGGCTTACTGTCAGCTGCGGACTGGTTTGAGCCACCCCTGTGCTGATCAGGCGAATCGCTATCCTGTTGTGCCTGATCGCGTTGCTGCTGATACTTAGTACGCCTGCCGTGGTGCCCGCTGCCTTCGGTGTCGACGTGACATTGATCGTCACCGTCTGCTTAGGACTCAACGTGACAGGGAAAGTTACTCCCGAAACCGTGAACACCCCAGTAATCGCTGGTGCGCCGATCGTCAGCGGAGCGGTTCCTGTTGACGTCACTGACACCGGCAATGTCGCAGCCGATCCCACAGTCACGTTGCCAAAGTTCAGACTGTTCGGGCTTATTCTCAGCTGTGCAATTGTTCGAGCTACACCGGTGCCCGTGAGGAGAATCGCTATGGACGGATTGGTAGGAGAGTTACTCCTGATCGTCAGGGTGCCCGTGATCGCGCCGATTGTGTAAGCAGCTGAGCGCACCTCCAGCATTGCAGTCTGGCCAGGATTCAGAGTCAGAGGGAATCTCACTCCGGGCACGCTGAATCCCGCACCTTTGACTGCCACCGAATTGATCGTTAACGGGGATGTCCCGTTTGAGGTCACTGTCAGCGGCAACGTAGCTGCCGACCCCACTATCACATTGCCAAAACTCAGACTGGTTGGGGTGACCGAAAGATTGGCCGTACCTGCAGCCGCAGCACTCGTCACAGACCACAGCAGGCAGCAGGCAAGTAGTAATATATTCACCCAGCCTCTGGATCCCAGCCAGGGAACGCTATGGCACGAATGATTCAAGTGTGATCCCATTCCATGGCTCCGTGCTGGAGCATTTTAGAATTAAGAGATATTCGGGCCCATGGATGCCGGGGTAACCCACACCTACTAGATTTAAGTGGGGCCTCTGACGAACGGAGAAAGATAAGATGTCCCTGAAACCTGCCTCATCGGCGTTGAGCGATGCGGAATTCCTCGCGGCATTTCACGCGTGCCTACTTCCGCCCGCTTGCTTCCGCCATGTGGACCATCTGCGCCTGGCTTGGCTTCACCTTCACCAGCACCCGCTGGAGGTCGCCACCGACAATGTGCGTAACGGCATAAGGGCATACGCGACGCACCTGGGAAGACCTGAATTCTACCACGAAACAATTACGGTCGCGTGGACGAGCCTGATTGCTTCACACCACGAGCCTACGTTTCATGAGTTTCTACGGCTGAATGAACATCGGCTGAACGGAGAGCTGTTGCTTCGTTTCTGGTCACCCGAGTTGTTGCAGAGTGAAAAAGCCAAAAGAGAGTGGGTTGCGCCGGACAGGATGCAGTTACCGCAGGCCTGCTAGCAATTCTCTTTTTTGGAACCGCATTACTTCACAAATTCCTAACGGATGTGTGGTTGGGAAAGCCAGGACGCCAGAGCGTCCACGTTTCGCAGGCCATCCCGGAAATGATCCAGGACAGCCTGCTACTGCTTGTGGATGGCGCCTACTTGCAGTTCACGCCTTCAGGAGGCGAGAGGGCTGTTAGCGTTCCAATATTCGGATAGCTGTAGGCTCCGCTGATCGCGCTGGACGGGGCTTCGAATTCGAACCATTGCAGCAATGCCTCGTTCTGCGGGTGGTAGGTCATCCCGTTCATCGTGATGGGATATACACCTTCGGGAAGTCCTTCGATCACATCCCCAACTTCGAGATTGTTCTGGCAATTCCCATTTGGAGATAACCACCAGGGTGTAATGTTGCGGATGCCATCGCTGGCGACGAAGGGATCGTTGAAGGTCTCGGCCACTTCATGGCTCAGCGCAGTCACGTCCTCGAATCCGCCGCCAAACAGGCCGGGACTGATCCAACTGGAATAGTTCAGGACGTAGCGTCTTTCGAGATTGCCGTTGCTGGGGATGCCTGGCTCGAGGTCGTATGTGTGATAGCCAAGTATGCAACACTGATTCGGATCGCCATTCACATAGAGATAAGTATTTGGGAACAGGAACGTCGAGATGTCCTGAGTCGTAATATCGCCTGTGTTCTCCGCGGCGCCTACCGGTGTGCTGTTGTCGAACGGGTATGTGGAAGGGAATAATGCATTCCCAAAAGTGTTGGCATCGACCAGCACGAATGCGCAGCAGCTTCCATCAGCATTGAGGGCAAAGCGATATGTGCCGCGGATGAGAACCATCGTCCTTCCCGTTTTTACACTCGGGTTGAGTAACGTATGCCAATCGGGCTTTGCCCGGTCAAAGAACTCCGCCCGCTGGACGGCATCCGTTAACTGCGTAGCGTCATTGCTGCTCGAATAAGTGAAGTTTTGGAATACCGGCGAGTCTACCGTCGGCTGGACAAATTGTGCAGGGCTGGAGATGAGCGGCTGACCGTTAACGAACCTCGGCGAGCCATCGAAGTTGCGCAGGTCTAATGTGACGGGGACGATCGGAGCATTGAGCGTCGTGGTGCCGTGATGCTCCGGCGCGGTTCCTACCATGTTGTAATACCAGATGACTTGCGTGTTGCCGTTTTGATCGACGCCCCGTGCCTGGAAGTGATTGTTGAAGTTCACAAGGGAGTCGATATTCGGAATACCGTTTGTGTGCGCTTGGCCATTGCGGTGGCCGCGAGGCGCCATTTGAACAGATTTGTGAGACTTGTTTGATAAAAAGCTGATGGGTACTTGATCATCGTTTTGCTGCGCAAAGCAAGCGGATGTGGTCGCGAACACAAACCCCAACAACAAAAGAATCGAAAGTATTTTTCCAACTCGTTTCATGAATTCCCCTTTCCGATGGCTGAAAAACTACAAACACACTTGTAAGTTCTGAGTCAGAGAATCCCGCCTTACTGGTTTATCGAAATTCAGGAGCAGACTACCGGGGAGATGGGGACATCCTGACACTGGCGGGGAGACTACAGCATGGCGATTCGGAAAATCAAGACTTTAATGAATATCCGGAAGCAAAGCACTTGGGTCGCTAGGTGCGGCTGCGAGTAAGTAAGCTAGAAAAGAATGCGTCGCTCCGGACATGATGCAGTTGTAGTCGCTGCGGAATATGTCATCTCTTTGGGTGATCCTACATCTCGGAGTGGTTAAATCCCGGCCGGTTCTCAGCACCATGCCGCTGGTATACCGCCGCCGAGCTTAGACCCGGAGTGTCCACCGATCATGTCCGAGCAACAAGAGCGATTCTTCAGCGGCTGAGTCTCTTTGCTTTAGATGGAGTGTGACTTGCAATATAGCTCTTCAGCGCAACCGCATTGTTGTGAATGGCGTCGTGGGAGCTGAAAATCAGTGTGACACGGCCTTTCCTGGCCGCCTTCAGAATCGGCTCCAGTGCCTCCGGCCGTTCTTTCAACTCGGCAAAGTATCTTCGCTGAAATTCCGTCCATTTTTCCGGATCATGGCTGAACCATTTCCGCAACTCGGCGCTCGGCGCCACATCTTTCAGCCAGCCACCGAGGCGCAGATCTTCTTTTTTCACGCCGCGCGGCCAGAGGCGCTCAACGAGGAAACGGGTTCCATCATCATTGTTCACAGCATCATAAGCGCGCTTGAGTTGAATCATCGAGGCCTCCATCCAACCATCGGACCACGTCAGTGCCTCGCTTCCAGCACCTGAATCCCATCCGCACTCCCAATTACCACCCTGCTTGCCATTCCGAGAAAAAGCCCATGCTCAACTACGCCAACTGTCTGACTGAAGGCATCAGCGGCCTGTTCAGCCGTCAGGCGTGACTTCGGCAGGCTGCAGTGCAGAATGTAATGCTGCCCGTCGGTGATATAGGGCTTGCCATCATCGTTGACGCGCAGCTCGGGCGCAAAGCCGTAATCGCGCAGCCGCACAGCCGTTGTCTCCCAGCCGAATGGAACCACTTCGACCGGAACTGTGAAGACCGAGCCCAGAGTCTTGATCAGCTTGCGTGGATCGACCGCGATCAGCAGCTTGCTGCTGGCCATAGCGACGATTTTCTCGCGTAATAGCGCGCCTCCGTGGCCCTTGATCAGGTTGAGCGTGCCTTCCTCGACTTCATCAGCGCCATCAATCGTTAGGTCAAGATGTGGCTGGTGGGCGAAGTCGGTCATAGGAATGCCAAGCGAGACCGCTTCGCGGTGGGATTGCTCCGAGGTGGCGATTGCAGTGATGCACAGGCCTGCAGCAACCCGCCGGCCCACCTCCTCGATCACTAGCGCGGAGGTCGTGCCCGAGCCAAGCCCGACAGCCATGCCGTCGTGAATCTGTTGCGCGGCCCACTCCGCTGCTCTGCGCTTCGCCGCTTCCGCGACATCTGTTGGTTGAGTCATGCTCCATCGTGATATCACGGGAACGCAGGAACTTTCCAGATGCGCGGTATAGGACCATCGAATCGTACGGCAGATTCACGGTTTCTGAACGAGGCTGGGATAGCGCAGATAATTCAGATCGAGCATGACAACTCGCCAAAATACAAAGTACCGCGCCGATTGGATTCTGCGAGATTTTCTTGTCACGGCCACCCGCCCTGAAAGAGAAGTTATAAGCCTTTGATTCTAAAGCGAAAATAGCAGCGCAAATACACTTATCCACATTACCCCGTCTTTTCGGAAGCGATTTCGCGGAACAGCCTTCAGTCGGAAGCCGAGCCATCGCATGGAGACTTCTCCACCGGAACTGCAACCGGAAGCGCAGGCAACTCAGTTCGTGGTCTCGCGAAATCCAGAACACTGGCCAGGTTCCCGACTTCGGCCGAAGCATCTCGCGCTGTCAGAGGCCGCAGATTCCAGCGCCATTCGATTAGCTTAAGCACGGACGTATGGTCGAAAACCGTGCTATTCACTCGGGGAAACGATGGTGATCCCGTGCTGAAAGGAGACACAATCACGGTTGGCACCCGAAAGCCTAAAAGAGCGCGCCCGTCGATCAGGTCGGCATCCGTCGTGTTTGGCGCAATGACTCTGGGCGGCGGCACATGATCAAAGAAGCCGCCCCATTCGTCAAATGTAACGATCAGAACTGAGTTGGGCCAGCAGGGGCTATTCACCAGAGCGTGATACGTCTGTGACAGGAAAGCTTCGCCATTTCGAATATCCGCGAACGGATGATCATCAACCGCTCCGGTCTGCGCAGAATAGGGCGCATCGACGAATGACACTGCGGGTAACTGGCCGGATGCAGTGTCACTCAGATAATCTTCGTAGCTGTAAATGAAGCCCGTGTACTCCGAACCCCAGAGATTTAGCACCTGAGAGTAGCAGCGGCCACTCACCCCGGCATCTGAGATGCGGTCCCAAATGGTCTCCAATTCACAAACGCCTGGCGAGCCATCGATCCTGTCCGTCTGCGCTGAATGCAGAAAGATGCGATTCGGAGCCGTGGGGCCCATAAAGGAACAGAAGTATCGATCTAATGTAGTGTATTGACGTGCCAGAGCGCCGAAAAATGTCAAGTCCTCTTCCCGATAGTAACCGAGTGAAAAAATGTCGTTTCCAGAACGCAGAAAACCATCCATCTTTCCCGCGTTGAATTGGATTCTTCCGCCTTGATAGGAATGATCGGGTTGAATGTGGCCACAGCCGGTGAAATCGCCTGCCAGGTGATGTGTATTTTCAATTGCGCCAGTTTGATCCATGTAACTCAGTCCGGCTTGCTTTCCGTCTGCGGTTGGCAGCCAGCCGAGAAAGTGGTCAAAACTGCGATTTTCCATCATGACAACAACGACATGCTCGATGCCGGAATGTTCCGGCAATGGCAGAGCTGGCGCCAGAGTTGATCGGAGGGAACTACAGGATGAAAGAACCGAGGCAGCAGTCACACTAAGGGCAGAGCGAAGGAAATCCCTTCGTTGAATCTTCAAGTAAACTCCAAGGCAGCAGATTTGTAACTTATGTGGTCAGTGCTCGATCAGATGTTCTCATTGACGCCCGACCCCAGGCGTTGCTTTGGAACAAGCACTTACTTGCTCCAGGGCAAATAGGATGCTAAATCGTTTTTGTACTCAAAGGATATGCACTCGTGAGTTCTTCAATCTGCTCCCGAATGACTCCACATTGCTGTGCGGTGGGTCGTACGTGGAGGCACAGCCTGAATAAACTGTACCCACTTTTCCACCACCATCCACCGCTCCTTCAGCGCTAAACTCAACTCAATGCCCCGCGCGCCAAAATTCACTCTGGAACCTGACGAAATTTCAGAGGAAGAATGCCTCACCGCAGCAACCAGAAAGATGCGGATGCTGCGCTCGCTTCACTGCGGCAACAAGTATGAGAAGGCCGCGCGCACCCAGGGATTCACTGTCATCGCCGGGGTAGATGAGGTTGGCCGAGGTTCTCTTTTCGGATGTGTGGTTGCAGCTGCTGTCATTCTCCCCGAGAACACCCGCATCCGCGGTCTGCGCGATTCCAAACAGCTCCTGCGCGAAGATCGCGAGCGCTTAGCCAAAATTGTCGAGCAGAGAGCTACCGCCATTGCCATCGAGGAAGTCGACGCTGCCACCATCGACCGCATTAACATCTACCAGGCGTCGAGGCTGGCCATGACTAACGCTGTGCTCAAGCTCGCACCCGCACCCAATCATCTGCTCATCGACGCGCTCCGCATCGACCACCCCTGCGCGCAAACCAGCATCATCTACGGCGACTCGCTGTCTATATCCATAGCGGCGGCGTCCGTCATCGCCAAGGTCTATCGCGATCAGCGCATGCGCGAATTACACGAGCAGTACCCTGAGTACGGTCTCGCTTCGCACAAGGGCTACAGCACGCCTGAGCATCTTGCCGCGCTCGACAAGTACGGTCCGACTTCGCTCCACCGCAAAAGCTTTCGTCCCGTCGCGCAAACTTCTCTTCCGTGGGACATGCCGCCGGAAGCTGAAATTGTCGACGTGCCCGTCGACTTGCTGCCTGCTTAAGATACCCCTGTTCGTTACACTGAGAGCACAGGAGCTACACCTTTGTCTTATCGCATGATGTGCCTCACCGCGCATCCCGACGACGAAAGCGGAGCATTCGGCGGAGCGCTGCTCATGGCGCACGATAAAGGAGTGGAAACCACTGTTATCTGTCTCACTGAAGGTGCGGCAGGGAGCTTCCGCGGCACCGCTGCCAGCGACGAAGAACTTGCCAGGTTGCGGCGCGATGAATTCAAAGCGGCAAGTCAGTTGCTTGGCCTTACGCATGCCGAAGTGCTCAACTATCCCGACGGAAAACTCGATCAACAAAATTTTTATGAGCTGACTGGCGTACTCGTCGGAAAAATTCGTACGTACCGGCCGCAGGTCGTCCTCACATTCGGCGGCGATGGCGGAGTCAACCTGCATCGCGATCACACGATCGTCTCGCTCGCTGCTACTGCTGCCTTCCATTGGGCTGGACGCGGGCAGCTTTTCCCTGACGCAGGCGCACCTTATTCGCCACAGAAGCTCTACTACTCCAGCACACCTTGGGTGTCTGTCTACAAATCGAACGAAGGCGCTGAGGCGGCCCGCGTCCCGTACTCTTTCACTCTCGAACTGGGCCAATGGAAGGAGCGGAAGATCGAGGCTTTTAAGATGCACACCACACAACACGGCGTGCTTGAGCGCGTCCGCGACTTCATCGACAAACACATGAATGACGAGAGTTATCTGCTCGCCGCCGCCCGCAACTCGCGTCCGCTGGCGGAAGACACAACCCTTTTCGCCGGAGTCATTGAAGACTGATCATTTCGCCGCCCGTTCCGGCGGGTGAATAAACACATCCACCTGCTGTCCTACATAAACCGGGAATGAGGGCGGCGCAAAACGAAACTCTAGTTGTAGCACGCGCACATCCACGCGCTCTGAATTCGAGCCGGTCAGGTTTTGTTTCGGCACCATGTAGGGCACGATACGCACAAACTGCATGGGGAACTGCCGCGACGAATCGCCCTTCAGCATCGCCATCGCGGTCGAGCCGGGCAGCACATGCGAGGCGTTGATCTCGTCCACGTCCACGCGCACCATTAGCGAATCGGTATCGCCAAACAGCACCGGCGACGTGCCCGACGTGCTTGAAAGATACTCGCCCACTCGGTTGTTCACCTGCAGAATCTTACCGTCCGCCGGAGCGCGCACCGTCATTTTGTCGAGCAGCACCTGCTGCTGATCGCGCGTGGCAATCATCGTCTGCAAATTGGCCTGCTGCTCAGAGAGCGACGCTTCTGCATTCCCTAACTGCGCTTCGGCCTGTTTCAACTGAGCTACCGCCTGCTGCCAGCGGGCATGATCAGCGTCGTTTGTTTTCGCGCTCGTCATGTTTGCCTGGTCGGAAATAATTCCGTCTTTATGCAGGCCCTCATTGCGCTGGGCTATTTGCGCAGCATCATCATAGGTGGCCTTCGCTGTGTCTACAGCAGCCTTCGCGCTAGTCGCGTTCGCCTGCTGGGTCACAATATCGGCTTGGGCTGTCTGCACAGTCGCACGCGCTTTTGCGACATTCGCTTCCGCCTGCTCAACGACGGTACGCTGCTCGCGGTCGTCGATGGTGTAGAGCTTGTCCGCCCGATGCACAATGTCGTTTTCCTTCACATACAACGCGCTCAACTGGCCCGACACGGGAGGCGCAAGATTGTAATTTCTATCTGAGGCTTCGACAATCCCGGTTGCCGCAATCGAGTTCGCATATGGGGCGGTTGGCGGTGCAGCCAGCGGCTTCTCATGCGGCACACGCCGCGCCGAAACCGTCACCCAGACCGCAATCAAAACAACTCCCAGCAGCGGGATGATAATGCTCAGCCGCTTTGTCATTGGATATTCTCCTTTCCATGACTGGGCGCAAATTCATTCTCGTGAATCGAGAGAATCTTCCCATCCAGCATTTCAGCAATGCGGTCGCCGTAGGGGAAGATACGATTATCGTGCGTCACCACAACAATCGCGCGATTGTCCGTCAGTGCCGTCGAGCGAAACATCTCCAACACCATCTTGCCGGTCTCGCCGTCGAGCGCCGCAGTCGGCTCGTCGCATACAATCAGCCGCGGCTCCGTAATCAGCGCGCGCGCAATGGCCACGCGTTGTTGCTGCCCTCCTGAAAGCTGCGCGGGCAGAAAGTCGGCGCGCTCCGCCATGCCAACCCTGTCGAGATATATCCGCGCCTTCGCCACTGCCTGGTCGAAAGGCACCTGGTGAATCAGCAGCGGAATCGCCACGTTCTCCGCCGCCGTCAGCGTGGGCAGCAGATTGTACTGCTGAAAAATGAAGCCGATATTGTCGCGCCGGAACACGGTCTTCTCCTGCTGACTAAGCTGGTCGATCCGCGTCCCAAAGACATCAACTTCGCCCGAAGTAGCATCCAGAATCCCCGCGAGCACGCTCAACAACGTGGTCTTGCCGCAGCCCGAAGGCCCTACCAGTAACAGCAGTTCGCCTTGATGCACATTGAAATCAACCTGATTCAGGGCGTGGACTTCCGTCGTCCCCACGCCGAATAACTTCGTCACGCCGCGCAGGCAGGCGGCATGTGTGCCATTTTGCGTATCGCAGTTACTAGCCACGGAACACCACCGCCGGTTCAAGTTTCACAACTTTGCGAATGCTCAAAAGCGCCGACAGCAGGCAGATGACAATGACCGCCACAAAACTAATCACCACCATCGGCCATGGCGTAGCAAAAGCAATTTTGCTGTCCGGTCCTCCGGCAAACAGTCCAAAGACGCCGCCCAGCCCCGCGCCCACGCCGAACCCTACAAGCCCAACTAACAGCGCCTGCAGCAGAATCATTTTCGTCAGCGTAGCCGAGCTTGTGCCCATCGCCTTCAGCGCGCCAAAGTAGCGCTCATTCTGCAGCGCGAATTGGTAAAACGTCTGCCCTACAATCGACATGCCCACCAGAAACACCATCAGCAGCGAGGTCCCAATACTGGCGGGGATGCCCGTATTCTGCATGTAGTAGTCCATCGTCAGCCAGCGAAATTCCTGCTCGGTGTATGCGCCCAGGCCGGTCATCTTGCGGATACGCTGAGCAATCACTTCCGCCGGCACTCCGTCCTCAGGAGCGACCAGCACATAGTTCAACTGCTTCCGCTGCTGCGGCGCATATTGCAACGCGCGGTCATACGACGCGTACACAAACGGATACGAGAAAAAATCGCGCGGCACATCAGCAATCCCCACTACGCGCGCCTGGTTGTCGTTCATCTCAAACACATCACCCGGCTTGGGATTGTTCAGCTTCTCCGACTCTGCCCTGCCGATAATCACCGCCTGGTCCTGCGTCAGCAGCCGTCCGTTGCCGGAAATCATCTTCGGCCTGCCGAAGAAGGTATCGTTGTCCAGCCCATACAAGCGCACGGTCTGGAAATTCCCGTCCGGCAAATGTGCTGACACAAGCTGCATCAGCAGCGGCACGGCCCACTTTACGCCGGGAACGCTCCGGACCCGTTGCAAATCGGTATCGAGCAGCGGCTTGCTCTCGTCCACACTTCTGAGTTGCGGATCACACACCCAGATCGGCGCTCCAACCACTTCGACAGGCCGCGCGGTGCGCAGAATCAGCCCGCAGAAAATCGACCCCTGCTGCAGGAACAAAAACGAGACGACAATCAGGCTGCTCACCAGCGTGAAATACTTGCTGCGGTCGCCCATCAGCATTTTGATCGCAATTTTCCACATCGCTAGACCGCCCCTTTCTCGCGCTCCAGCCCACGCAACCCCAGCGCAGTCAAATGCGCCATGTGTTTTGAAACTATATCGATGTATTCCGGACTGTGCGAGTCAACGCCGGCAAGCACGCGATAAGAGATTCGCGCTTTGCACATGTGCAGACACTGCCCGATGATTCCCGAAATCACAATGAAGACGCTCAACTGTGGAAGCTCCGGCGCAAGCAGCAGAATCACTTGCTGGAGAATACTTCCCACCGGCATGAAAAATTCACGAATTACGGGTTCAAAACGCGGCTTGCCTTCCGATTGCTCGCGCATGACCAGATGACTGTGCTTTGCCGCGGGGGAAACCAGTATCTCAAGAAAATCACGGATACATCCACGCAGCGCCTCTTCCGCTGCTTTCCGGGTCTTCCTGCGCCGCGCGTCATCTAGATGGACCTGCATCCGCTCTCGTATTTCGCCGCATGGCGCCAGGCAGGCCCTCAGCGCCTCGGTATAGAGCGCGTCCTTGCTGCCGAAGTGGTAGCTCACCGCCGCTACATTCACGTCAGCCGCTTTCGCCAGATCGCGTACGCTCGTACCCTCATAGCCTTTCTCAGCGAACAGCGTGATGGCCGCATCAATCAGCCGTGTACGCGCGTCTTCCTGCTCCGCAGCCCGTGCCGTCTTCTCAACCCTCTTTTTAGCAACCATGATTTTCTCTATTTTAAACGACTGTTTCAAACAATCGTTTGAATTCTAATTACACAGATGACAGCCGGGCAAGCGAAGATTCGGGAAGCAGGCGTCAAATTTTCGTCAAGGAATTTTGCGCAAAAAGGAAATGCGCGGATTGAAATCCGCGCATTTCCTGGGAGGGCCTAGGGGAGGAACCTAATAGCAGGTGCACTCTTCCTGTCCGCAATACGAGCAGCACGAACAAGATCCACCGGCGATGGAAGGAATGACCAGCACCTCATCGCCGTCCTTGAAGGCATACTTCTCATTGCCCAGGAAACGAATGTCTTCCTCATTGACGTAGAAGTTGATAAACCGCCGCACGTTTCCCGTTTCGTCGCGCAGGTGCGCTTTCAGCGCGGGAAAATTCGTCTCGATCTCATCAATCAGTTGCGGCAGATTTGACGCGCTCGACTGCAACTCCTTCGCGCCATTCGTATGCTTTTGAAACGCATTCGGCAACAATACTCTAACGGACATCCGCGCCTCCTGATACCAGCTCGTTCAATTCCTTGATTTCGTTGATGTAGTTCTCAAAATCCGTCAGCCGCGGACGAATTGCCTGCTCCGTCTCATACGCGCCGTTGAGCACATCCGTCGTCTTCAGGCCGTTGCCGGTGATGCAGCTCACCGTCAATTCTTCGGGTTTGATGCGTCCATGCGCATACAACCGGGCTGTAACTGCGGTGGTGACGCCGCCGGCGGTCTCTGTGAAGATGCCTTCCGTCTCCGCCAGTTCCTGAATGCCCGAGACGACCTCGACATCTGACACATCTTCGGCCCAGCCGCCGCTCTCACGAATCGCCCGCGCCGCATACACGCCGTCCGCCGGATTGCCAATAGCCAGAGAGCGCGCAATGGTCGAAGGCCGCTGCGGTTCAATGTGGTCTGCGCCTGTCTTCACGGCGCGAGCAATCGGCGAGCACCCCGTAGCCTGCGCGCCGAAGAAGCGAACATCCTTCGGTTCAACCAGGCCCAGCGCAATCAGCTCCTTGAAAGCTTTGCGAATCTTCGTGATCAGCGAGCCGCCCGCCATCGGCACAACCACGTTGTCCGGCAAGCGCCAGCCAAGCTGCTCCGCAATCTCAAAGCCCACCGTCTTCGAGCCTTCCGCATAATAGGGGCGCAAGTTCACATTCACAAATCCCCAGTTGAAGCGGTCCGCAATCTGCGATGAGAGCCGGTTCACATGGTCATAGTTGCCGTCGATGCGAATGAGGTTCGCACCGTAAACCTGAGTATTCAGAATCTTCGCTGCTTCCAAGTCCGCCGGAACCAGGATGTACGTCTTCAACCCCAGCCGCGCCGCTTGCGCCGCCACAGAGTTCGCCAGGTTTCCCGTCGACGAGCAGCCGACGGTATCGAACCCGAACCGTTGCGCGTTTGCGAGTGCTACGGCCACCACGCGGTCCTTAAAGCTCAGCGTGGGCATGCATACAGCGTCATTCTTAATGTAGAGATTCTTCGCGCCAATCCGCTCCGCCAGCCGGGGAGCCTTCACCAGCGGCGTCCATCCCGCAGGCGTCTGCGGAACGTAATCATTGGGGACCGGCAGCAGCGCCTGGTAGCGCCACATATTGGTGGGACCCTGCGCAATCGACTCGCGCGTCACCGTCTTCTTCGCGGCGTCGAGATCAACCCGTACTTCCAGCGGCGAGAAACACTCGTCACAAATCGAGAGCGGCTGATTCTCATACCGCTTCCCGCATTCCCGACAACACAATTCGTAAGATGAAGCCATTCTGCCCTCGCATCCGAGAGCGACTTCAGGAGCCTCAATGGATACGCCCCATTGAGTGCAAATCTGCACGGGCACTACGTGACGATTCTCGTTACTGCAAAACTACCGATACTGCCGACTACCTGGGATTTAGCGAGATGCGATACAGCTTGCACCCCGAATCTCATGTACCCCACCACTTAAGGTGAGCGAGAGTTGACACCGATGTCTCAAATTGCTTGAGCCGGTTGTCGTGGCGTCACAGGGCCCGTCCCTCAGCCACTCTGCATGAAATTCAGGCTCGCTCACAAGGAGCAAACTTGAATATTTAGTTTGTATCACAGGCTTGGAGGCAATGCAACTTGTCGTCAGGAAATAATTTCTAGGGTCTTAGAAAAAAGCGAGTTCGGTTGAACAGCATCTGTATGATGTTTTCGATTCATGAAAGGCCCCGCTCCTCGCGATGTCGGCGTCATTCTCCTTCAAGATTCCAACTGGCTTTTTCGCCTACGGCAAAACTCCCCACTCCATTCCTGCGACTATCAAGGCAGCCATCGAATCAATAAATAAAAGCCAAAAAGCGACGCTCGTTGCCTGGGAAACACTTGAAATCGGTGGTAGATACATTATTCAAGAAGTCTGCGACAAAATCGACGACTGCGATTTTTTCTGTGCGGACATCACAACAATCAACTCAAATGTAATGTTTGAGTTAGGTTTTGCAATCGCGAGGGACAAGAGAATCTGGCTAATGCGGGATGACAGCTATGTTGATTCCAAGGCTGAATTTGAACAACTTCGTCTCCTGACCACAGTCGGTTACAGACCATATACGAATGCTGAACAAATCATCAAAAGATTCTTTGCAGACAACCCTCAATTGACTCTAGAAGATACTATTTTCCGTGATTCCATCGAACCGCTTCTGCCACCAAGCAAAGGAATCGAGCCGTTACTATACCTTAAAAGTCGTCACGATACAGAAGCGAGCGTCAGGGTAAGTCGAGCCCTTGATAATTTAAATCCGAAGCCTATTTTGGGTGATCCAAGAGAGTCCTTAGTACAGCCTCTTTACTGGTATGGACAAAAGATCTTGCACGCGCCTGGTGTGCTCGCCCACTTTTTGAGCCCTCAGCGAGAAGGCAGCAAATTGACCAACGCTCGTTATGCGCTCGTTAGCGGCCTTGCTAAGGGCTTCGACACGCCGCTATTGATTCTTACAGAGCATCACGAGGTTCTTGCGCCACTGGATTACCGTGACTTAATGCAGTACTACACGACGCCAGTGGAGGCTGGAAAGCTAACAGAAGAATGGCTATCACAACTATCGAATGGAAGTTTATCCATTTCTGTCACTTCGGAGCCGAATCATGTCGGAGCGATTAAGCTCGCCACGGAACTCCGTGATTTTCATTTACAGCTTGGAGAATATGTCGCTGAGAACGAGGCCGAGTTGCTGTCCGACTATTTTGTAGAAACAACAGCCCATATGGATGTCATCAATGGAACACAGACAATATTCGTTGGCCGCAAAGGCACCGGCAAGACAGCAAGCCTTATTCAAGCGACTCACGAAATTAGCAGAGAAGCAACAAATCTTGTTTGCGTTCTTAAGCCTGTCGGTTACGAGATGGATGCCCTCGCTAGGCTTTTCGCTAGCTACAAGATGAGTGATCACAAAGGCTATGTAATCGAAAGCCTTTGGAAGTATTTGCTTTTTACGGAGCTCGCGCTTGCTGCTGTTCATCAGATTCAGAATGTAACTCCATGGCTTTTGGCTGATCCATCGTGTTCAAAACTTCTAAATCTCCTTGAAAGCGAAGAAAAGCTCTTGCAGGTGACTTTCCTGTACGCCTAGAACGTGCTGTGGGGAAAATAGCAACAGTTGAGTCTTCTGGCTCAGCTGAACAATTTCATCAAGGCATATCCGAAGCATTGCACAACAGCCTTTTAAGCAGATTAAGATCGGCTCTAAGCGAGGTTTTAAGCAAGAAGCATCAGGTGATCCTGCTTATCGATAATCTGGACAAACCCTGGACGAGAAAAGCGGATACTGAACATCTCACGCAGTTTCTATTTGGCTTAATTACCGCGACTGAGAGGGTAGGAGAAGAGTTAAGGTATGGCGAGCGAAGCAGACACTCAACGAGGTTTAACAGCGCCATATTCTTACGGAGCGACATCTTTAATCGAATAACAGAAGCGGCTAACGAACCAGACAAAATTTCGCATACTAGATTGACTTGGAATGATGCTGAGCTATTGCTGCGTATTATTGAAGAACGTTATGTGGCATCACATGGACCAGCTAGCGATCCCGCCGTTATGTGGCATAAGTATTTCTGCTCTGAAGTGAGAGGAATTCCGACTCGAGATTATTTAGTTAGCCGCATATTACCTCGGCCTCGCGATATGGTTTATATCGTGAAAGCCGCTGTTTCATTTGCTGTAAATCGTAAGCACGATAGAGTGGAACAGAAAGATATTTTAGACGGCGAGAAGGAGTATTCTCTGTATGCTTGGGACTCTATTTTGGTGGAGAACAGTTCTTTGATCCCAGAGCTAGAGGGGGTTCTATTGGAGTTTGTAGGAGAGCCATCTGTGCTGCTTGAATCGACAGTCCATCAACATATTTCAAGGGCGGGGATAAGCGCAGAAAGAGTAGATGATGTGATTACACAGCTCGTAAACCTCACGTTTTTCGGTCTTGAGGTGAGTACCGGAAAATTTGCATATGCGGACGAGAAGAAAGAGCTACAGAAGAATCTTGTTCTCGCATCTCGCTTCGCCGTGACTCATGGAGGCGAACATCGGTACGAAATCAATGCTCCTTTTAGGGCTTATTTAGAGCTACAAGAACCTCAGGGGTGGCCTCAACTCTTCTAGTTCGAGCGGGTGCTGTGTCCTGAATTTGAAATTCGTGGTTTCTCAACCCCAGCCCACCAGCGCATTCACGTCAAGCAGATATCTCATGGAAAGCTGGCCAGAATCTCCTCAACTTCTTTGCTCGTCAGCGCCGGAGCGCCCGCGCCTGCATCCAGCACGGGAAGCCCCGTCAGCGGGTCTTTCGTGATTCTTGCCCGCCGCGCGCGCTTTGTTTGCGGAGCCAGGACTATGCGCCCATTTTCAACGCTGGCATCAAGCGAGTCTCCGGTGCGAATGCCTAGCCTGCGGCGAATCAGGCCAGGAAGAACCACCTGTCCTTTTGTGGAGACCCTCGTTTGCATGGTAAGACACTCTTACCCCCCAGAGAGACATTCTACCCAAGCGCATCATCTCGGAGGCACACCCTGTCCCATCGCTGGGCCGAAAGTCAAAGAGAATAAATGCCCCGGGTTTTGAACCGATTGGGAAAGGGACTATTCGGGAATGGTCACGTTCACTGTAACGGATGGACTACTTTCGGTTCCTTGATTGTCAACACTCCTGACAACGTATCGATACGTGCGACCGCTCTGGACAAGATGATCTGTATAACTGGGCTCTTTGAGCGGAGACGAGTTCAGCCGGTGATAGGAGGAATCCCCATCGGCTGAGCAGTAGATGTTATACCCGACGATTGGCACTGGTGAACTAATGGGGGGTCCAGTTGAGATCCACATAGTGCGGTTTGCTCTGGCAGCCCAATAGAGAGCTGCTCAAGTAACAGATGAGGAGCAGACAAATACCGGGAAGTTGCTTGCTGCTTATTCGGCTGTTCGATCCCATGGTCAACCACCCTGGAAGAGGGAACACCAGTATAAGTGTGTCCGTCACTAGTGGGTGGCCGATATCTCTCCGAGGGTTCCCCCTATCCAATAAAAGAGGCACTGGATCATTTCTACTTAACCCTTCTAAAGAAGCGAGTTCACGGGCCTAAAAGGCCAGGCGCTTCTACCCCGCTACACTAACCCCAAAATGCTCTAAGTCCGTTGAAGTCCAGCCTTCAGCTTTGAGGGCCTCACCACATGGGCCAACTTCGTCAGAAGCTGGGCAAACGGCCTACGCTGTGGCCGGACCTTGGGCGCAGGAGTTAACCCGAAAGCTACCGAGCAGATAAAGCAATCCTGGACATGGCTAAATTGGGCAAACATGATTTCATGCCGCTCCGCGACCGCCTCTTTCAGGTGCTCAAACTGCTCCTCGGGATTGGCGGAATCCTGCGCTTCATTCATTTTGGCGTCAGCAGCGGCTTCTCTCGACTGCGCTTCCGCGTGTTGATAGTTGAGGCGAAAGCCATCAACACAAAGGTTATATTCGTCTCCACCGGACAACGGCTGGGGTGGAGTGCAGTCTTTCAACAGTAGGTGATCCATAAATCCTCATCAGTGGAAGAGCTTGGGAGAGATGGCTATATTTGTGAATTTATTTCTCTTTAAGACCTGAATTCCTAACACTCCAGATATCTGGGCGATATATCGGAAGGTTCTCCTTCTCTCGCAGCCTCCAAAAGTGGCCGCATCCATTGCTGCATCAATGCTTCAGCCAGGGTCTTCTCCTGCGCCAGGGCCTCAACCTGATTTTCTTTCAGATACTTGGCCTCAAGCTTGTCCGACTGCGTGTCGTCCACCACCTTGATGGCCAGCGCCTTGGCCAGGATCCGGGCCTGGACCAGGTCCTCGGTGTCAAAAAGCGCGTCAGCCAGCGCATCGGCATCCCACGGCACATACATTACTCTTGACCGCTTTATCATCCCCATGACCTCTCTTGTTATCGCCTGTGTACGCTTGTTTACGTTCCTGGAGGAGAAACGAGCGAATACCGCCATTACCTGCACGGCAAGTTCCAAAGATGGGTTCCATTCCGGGGATTGCTCCCCGACAAACTGGCATTGCATGATGGGGAACACATGAAATCGGATGCTCCGAAGCGTCTTGAACCTCGCTGGCCCGCGGCGCTGGCTCTGCTCGCAGTGGGCGGATTGCGGCTGGCTATGCCCGAATCACTGTCCGCCGGGCCCGCGTGGCTGCTTATTGCTGTGGTTGCGGTGCTGATGGTCCCCACCTACTGGGCGCGCTATCGCGGACTGGAGATGATGAACAAAATTCTCGGATATGTACTTATCTCCATTGTTACGCTCGACATGGTGTGGTCGCTTTGCCTTCTCATCGCTGCCCTGCCGTCGCATAAGGAAGCGCCGCCGGATCTGCTGCGCTCGGCCGGAGCGCTATGGCTGGCGAACATCCTGGTTTTCGCATCGTGGTATTGGCGGCTTGACGCCGGAGGTCCGCGCGCCCGCGAACTGCGCGGTGTCCACACCGATGGGGCCTTCCTTTTTCCACAGATGACGCTCGACCAGCAGGCCAAACGCGAAATGGGCGAGCAGTCCTGGAGTCCCGGCTTTGTCGATTACCTGTTCCTGGCCTTCAACACCAGCACGGCGTTCTCGCCTACGGACGTGCCGGTCCTTTCGCGATGGGCCAAGGTCCTGATGATGGTGCAGGCGCTTATCTCCTTTACTACAGTGGCTTTGCTGGCGGCTCGGGCGGTAAATATTTTGTGATGAGAAGTTTTTGCTCTATTTCCCCGGGTCCGGTGGAAGGGGTTTGCTTCCATACGCCGACATCAGGCGGGAAATCAGGACCGCGAGAAAAAGTACTCCCAGCAATGACTCGATGATCGTCAGCAGTCGGGTCTCGCTGGAAGCTGGGGTAATTCCCGCCGCGCCCAACGAAGTCATGGTGCCAAAGCTGTAATAAATAGAATCCAGCCGATTCAGGACCTGATGGCTATTGACCGCCGGATCAAGATAAAAGGCATGCGGCTGAAAATACGTCACCAGCAGAAAGACGCTGGTAAAGCCGAAACCGACGAACAGATAAATACACAGCGCTCCAAAGATCGCCTCCGAATCAGCGCGCAGATTGCCGAAGATGCGGCGGAACAGCACGACCACGATGAAGATATCGAATGCCAGCGCACTTAACGAGTTGATAACGCCGCTTGGACTCTTGATGTCTGCAAGGTAAACGGTGTGCTGAATGATCGCTGGAGCAGACAGCACCAGAGCCACCACCAGCAACGACCGCCGCAGATTAAGCGCGTAAACCGTAAAAAGAATGACTGCGCAGAACGCCGTCCGATATGAGTAATAGCGAACGCTGCTTCCCACCGAATAGGGATAGCAGACCAGCACGCCTAGCAGAAAGATAAACAGCCACATGAACTTGCTCTGATACCAGACATGCCTGCCTTCGGCAGCAACGCGAATCAGTCGGGCTTCTTTCATATCGTAAAATACGCGCTCATGCTAGCATGAGCCGATTCTCCAACCGCCAAAACGCAACTTTACCGCACGTTTTTCGGAGACCGGGACACTATTCAATGAGACAATGCCGTTCTAAGTAACGGGCCTGCCGTCATCTCCCCCAATTTCGTGAACGAAGGGGGTTCTTGCATGAAAACTCGTCTGCGCTCCGCCGTGGTATTCGCTATCTGCCTGTTTATCGGCCTTTCTCCTGCCAACGCATGGAATCCTATCGGCCACATGGCGGTGGCGTATGCCGCATGGCAACAGATGACTCCGGCCACACGGCAGCGCGCACTGGTGCTGCTCAAAAAGAACCCAAATTACAAAACGTGGAAGGCAATCATCCCCGCTGGAACAACTCCTGACGATCAGGACCTCTACATATTTATGATGGCAGCCACCTGGCCCGACCAGATCAAAGCCAGCAATAGCGGATACAAAAAGGATGCTGACACTCCGCCACAGACTGACGAAGCCACCAGAAACACAGGCTATCGGGACAAGTACATGCACAGGTACTGGCATTTCATCGACATACCATTCAGCACCGATGGAAGCAGTCTGTCAGCGGCATCTACTCCCACGCCCAATGCCGAGACCCAGATTGGCATCTTCCGCCAGGTACTCGCTTCGAATGCCAGCGACCCCCTCAAATCCTATGATCTGGTCTGGATCATGCATCTCGTCGGCGACGTACATCAACCGTTGCACGGCAGCACCCGGGTAACGTCAGCGCCGGGCCAGCAGCACGGTGATGCCGGCGGCAATTCAGTTAAGCTCACCAACTCGCCCGGAGACCTGCACGGCTATTGGGACAACATCCTGGGAACAGGAGAAACGAAAGACTTTAAGAAAGCCGCAAAGGCAGCCCAACTGCTCCCAGCAGCCGGAGCAGATGCAAGCGATGCAAATGAAGCTGACTGGGTGAAGGAGAGCTTCGATCGTGCGAAGTCAAGCGTGTATGTCGTACCTGTGGGCGCGGCGCTCGGACCTTATACGCTCGATGAGGCATATAGCTCGAATTCGCTGGCCATCGCGCAGCAGCGGGTTGCGCTGGCTGGCGCGCGGCTGGCGAATCTGCTGAACGAGAATCTGAAATAGAGAAAAGTCTTGTGAGTGCTCCAATTCGAGAGTCCCATTCATCCCGTTGAGTGAACGCGTCGTCACAGGCTGGCCAATCAGCGTGTCCGGCGTGCTACCCTCTAATGTTTGCGTCAACAGCAGCATTGGAGCATATCTGCATGAATCGAGTCTTGAAAGCCGTCGTATGCGTCTTTACCTGCCTGCCTATCGTCTTTACCCACGCGCAGGAAACTCACGGCATCGCCGTCGCCAACATGGATACGGCGATCAAACCGGGCGACGATTTCTATCTCTACGCCAACGGCGATTGGATCAAGCGGACAGAGATTCCCGCTGACCGTGGCGGCATCGGCGTCTTCACACGGCTGGCCGACCTCAGCAACAAGCGCACCGCAGACCTGATTGAGGAAGCGGCCAAATCCGATGCGGCAGCCGGATCAGGCAAGCGCAAGATTGCCGACCTCTACAACTCCTATATGGACGAGGCGGGCATCGAGGCAAAGGGACTCGCACCGTTGCGGCCACACCTCGACGCCATCGCTGCCATTAAGGACAAGACTGAACTCGCCCGCGCTCTCGGCGAAACGCTGCGCGCCGATGTGGACGCGCTGAACAACACCAATTTCCACACATCGAACCTGTTCGGGTTGTGGGTTGCGCCCGGATTTAATGATTCCGACCACTACACCGCCTATCTGCTGCAGGGCGGTCTCGAACTCCCCGACCGCGAGTATTACCTGAGCGACAGCCAGCACATGCGCGACCTGCGCGAAAAGTACCAGGCGCACGTCGCCGCCATGCTCAAACTCGCCGGCTTCGACAATGCCGATACGCGCGCAGCCAACGTCGTCGCGCTCGAACACGCCATCGCGGAAAAGCACATCTCTCTCGCTGAAGACGAAGACATCCACAAGGCCAATAACACCTGGCAGCAATCCGACTTTGCAACGAATGCTCCGGGACTTGACTGGACGGAATACTTCCGCGCTGCCGGGCTCGACAAGCAGTCCAGCTTTATCGTCTGGCAGCCGATGGCATTCGCTGGAGAATCCGCGCTTGTCGCATCAACGCCACTCGACAGCTGGAAGGACTGGCTCGCCTACCACTTCATCGAGGACTATGCAGGTGTTCTGCCAAAAACCTTCGCCGATGAGCGTTTCACCTTTTTCGGCAAAACGCTTTCCGGTACGCCTGAGCAACGCCCACGCTGGCAGCGCGGCGTCCTGGTCGTCAACGGCCTGCTCGGCGATGAAGTGGGTAAGCTTTACGCGCAACGCTATTTCCCGCCTGAAGCCAAAGCGCAGGCGCAGGCGATGGTCGCGAACCTCATCGCCGCCTTTCACAAGCGTATCGACGCGTTGACATGGATGGCCTCGGCGACGAAAGCTGAAGCGCAAGCCAAGCTCGACACACTTTACGTCGGCATCGGCTATCCGGAGACGTGGGAGGATTACTCCAACTATGAGGTCAAGCGAGAAGATCTGTTTGGC
Source organism: Alloacidobacterium sp. (assembly GCF_035631355.1). Classification (NCBI taxonomy): domain Bacteria; kingdom Pseudomonadati; phylum Acidobacteriota; class Terriglobia; order Terriglobales; family Acidobacteriaceae; genus Alloacidobacterium; species Alloacidobacterium sp. Next base: position 129,086 of record NZ_DASQIX010000007.1, on the reverse strand, counting down.
AACATCTGGCGCGGCGATCTCGCTGATTACCATCGCGAACTCGCGCGGCTTGGCACCACCGTCGATCGCCACCGCTGGTGCATGACGCCGCAAACCGTCAACGCCGTCAACCTGCCGTTACAGAATGCGCTTAACTTCCCGGCAGCCATACTGCAGCCACCGTTCTTCGATGCGCAGGCTCCAGCCGCCACTAATTATGGAGCCATCGGCACGGTGATTGGTCATGAGATAAGCCATACCTTTGACTCCGAAGGCGCGGCTTTCGACTCGAAAGGCCGCGTCCGCAACTGGTGGACGCCAGAAGACCTCGCGCACTTCGACGCATCGACCGCCAGGCTGGCAGTGCAGTACGACACCTACATGCCGTTCCCCGATGTCCACGTCAATGGTAAGCAGACGCTGGGAGAAAACATTGCCGACGTCGCAGGTATTGCGGCGGCCTATGACGGCTACCATGCCTCGTTGAATGGCAAGACTGCGCCCGAGCAGAACGGATTCACCGGCGACCAGCAATTCTTTATCGCTTTCGGCCAGAACTGGGGATCAAAAGCGCGCGAAGCCGCGCTGCGCCGGCAGGTGCTTACTGATCCGCATGCCCCAGCACAATACCGCGCCGACACCGTGCGCAACATCGACGCATGGTACGCCTCCTTCAACGTAAAACCGGGAGAGAAGCTCTATCTCGCTCCGCCTGACCGCGTGCGCATCTGGTAGGGATTACTCAAAGCGGGTGCGCTTCCAGAGAAGCCACCCGCACCCAAGCGCAGCGAATGCCATCACGACGCACAACGAGATTGTCCAGAAGGTATTCATCGCCAGCGGAGGGACTTCGGCCTGGAGTCCAAGCCAGAGGAATATCGTAACCGCGACGGCTACAATTAAAACATCCCACCAGGGGCGCTTGGTTTTTTCGCCGTCTCCGTGCCTGGCGCCGAGCTGCGCAGCCACGCATTCTTCCAGGCTCAACCCATAGCGCTCGCACTCGCGGGAGATGGCGTCGCGTCCGGAGGCCTGTTCGCGCGCAGGGGCCGCTGCGGAACTGATAAACACTGCGCCAGCAATCATCAGCAGCGAGCCTGCGACGATCAGCCAGCGGCCTTCACCGCTGACGTGGGCCAATTCGCCGAAAACCAGCGCGCCCCAGGCGAGGCCCCAAAGCTGGTTCGTGTTTGAGAGCGGAATCCCGCGCCCAATGCCGATGTACTTGGTCGCATACTGCTGGAAGAGGTCGCCGATGACCCAGCAAAAGCCGCCAAGGAAAATCCAGAACACGACATGACGGGCCATGTACAACTCGGCGTGCAGATGCGTGACTCCGCCGCCGAAGGTGACGGCTAGCAGCGCCATCGTGCCCAGTTCCCCTACAGTAAAGACGGTAACGAACGAAAGGGGATTCATCCCACTCAAATATGCCTTGCGATAGGGCACATACATGGTGCCCCACAACAGGCTCGCGCCGAGCGCCGCCAGAATGCCGTGCACTGCGCGCGCATGGCCGGTATTTGTATGCTGCACAGTTACAAATGCGAGCAGGATGGCTCCGGCGACGATTGCCAGCGCTCCGCCGAGCACGCGGGAGCCTACGCGAAAGCCTGCTCCGCGCATTTCCTGAAAGAGCAGCCATCCCCAGAAGATGCCGATGAGACTGTTGGCGTTCCACAGCGGAAACGCAATAGCCAGTCCCACATCGCGGATGGCGAAGACGGTCAGTGTATTGGCGACGGCCCAGAGTGCGCCTGCCAACACGGCCCAGACCATCAGGTGCGGCCTGGTGAAAAGATCACTAAATACATAGTCTGTGCCTTTGAGCAGAGTGGGCAGAGTCCAGCGTGCGACAAATACGCCGAGCACCATGGCCAGCGAAACGGCGAAGGGCGAAATGCCAACATTTACGAGTTTTGTCGGAGCTTCGGCGCCGCCGAGCCATACGCCGGCTGCGAGGCCGCAGACGACACCGAGGCCGTGCATGGAGACCGTCTGCGCGCGCGTTACTGTGTTCGGCAAATCGCTCTCCTCTTTAATGAAGCCAGGCCAGCAGCGCGATACCCACGGCCAAAACACCCACGGGGATCCAGAACTGCGCGTCAGTCAAAATTGCTTTCAGCATCTCGATAAACCTAACGGCAAGGCTCCCGGACTGTCAAAAAAAATCCCAACCGGCAACGCATACATTGATGAAAAGTTGCGTCACACTGCGAGAAATAAATTCTTCGCCCGCATCGCAACTTGCTTTTTGCTGACTGTGTTCACACTGTCCGTAAGCGGTCGCAGCCTGAACTGCTCCGCAACAGAAAGATGAAACACAGGAGCCTATGATGAACGTTAAGAGCCGTTTCCTTACAGCAGCACTCGTCCTTTCCCCTGGAGTTGTTCTTGCACAGTCTGGGCTAGCTACAACCCCGACACCTGGCAAGCACGATTACGACATCAACCAGCGCAAAGAAAACCAGCAGGACCGCATTGGCCAAGGCGTGAAGAGCGGCCAGCTTACAGCAGGAGAGACTGCGCACCTGGAAAAGCAAGAATCAGCCATTAACCGCGAGGAGCATAACATGCGCGCGCAAGACAATGGCCACTTGACCAAACAAGACCGCAAAACCATCCATCAGCAGCAGAACCAGGAATCGCGCCGCATTTATCGCGACAAGCACAACGCAAGAGTCCAGTAAAGCTGAACGATGTACTCACGAAGCCCATTCTGCTTCCCGTCAACTTTAGGAGTAGGATGGGCTTCTCTGCGTCAGAGACCCGGGTTTGCATGGAATCGCTACCAATCCTGAAAATCCAGCAGATTCAGGATGACTGCCATGGCTCGACACTCCTATAATGAAGTCGCCACGGAGGACGTCTCCCCATGCACACTATCACGCGTGAAAAGCCTATGGAACACCTCGACGACTGGGACGACTTTGTCGCCAGCCGTTACAAGGAAGGCAAAGCTGAAGAAGAGTTCCGTAACTATGATGCTGAGGCCAATCCTGGCGTGGCCGAGTTTTACCGGCTGAACCACCAGCACCAGACCATGGACTTTGTACTGGAAAAAGAAAAAGAATTCCTCGGCCTCAACCGCGGCAAAAAAAGCATCTGGGAAGCAGCCGATTACCTCAACACGCTGGTCGATGACAGCGACCCGGATACCGATCTCACCCAGATCGAACACCTGCTGCAAACATCTGAAGCGATCCGCAAGGATGGCCATCCACGCTGGATGGTGCTTACCGGACTAATTCACGACCTCGGCAAGGTTCTTTGCCTCTACGGCGAGCCGCAGTGGGCTGTGGTCGGCGACACGTTCCCGGTCGGCTGTGCGTGGTCGGATGAAATCGTCTTCCGTGACTACTTTGCCGCCAACCCGGACAGCAACGTGCCCGAATATCAGACTAAATACGGCATGTATGAGCCGAACTGCGGTCTCGACAAAGTCCACCTCTCCTGGGGGCATGACGAGTACATCTATCATGTGGCCAAGCCTTACCTGCCTGAACCTGCGCTCTACATGCTGCGCTACCACTCCTTTTATCCGGCGCACAAGCATGGAGCGTATAAGCACCTGATGAATGCGCATGATGAGGAGATGTTCGACTGGGTGCGGAAGTTCAATCCCTACGATCTGTACTCGAAGGGCGCAGCCAAGCCTGACTTCAAAGATCTCAAGCCTTATTACGACGATCTCATCGCCGAGTACTTTCCGGAGAAGGTCGCCTGGTAGCCTGCATAATAAGCACTTAACCTTGGCAAGGCACTTTGCGTTGCCGAACGGCTTGTTTTGATTACCTAAACAAAAGGCCCTTTCTGTGGAATAACCTCCTCTGTAGCTATTCGACTTGTATATGCTGTTTGCTAATTGGTGAACAGCGTCGATTGGAATGCTGGGCTTCAACATCCGCCCAACGTTTCAAAGAAAGAGCGAGCCATGAACAGAAGAGACTTACTCAAGCAATCAGCAGCGCTTAGTATAACCACTGCCATTCCCTTTTCCGGCCTGCATGCCGTCCAGACACCCAACGCTCCGATGAGCGACATGGCCAAACTAAATCCGCCGGCCGAGGGCACTATCCCAGTTGCGTTTGTGCTCTCCGACGGCGCCGTGGTCATCGACTTCTGCGGGCCGTGGGAGGTCTTTCAGGATGTCCACATTCCTGACCGCAAGGACCACATGCCCTTCCACCTTTACACGGTGGCTGAAACTACGAGCCCGATCGAGGCCAGCGGTGGAATGAAGGTCCTTCCTTCCTACACCTTCGAAACTGCTCCTGCTCCCAAAGTTATCGTGATCCCGGCGCAGCGTAAACCTAGTGAAGCCATGCTGGCCTGGATTCGCAAGTCAGCAAAGGCCGCCGACATTACCATGTCGGTCTGCACCGGAGCATTTGTGCTTGCCCGCACGGGCTTACTGGCAGGCAAGTCAGCCACTACACATCACAGCGCGTATCGGCAACTGGCGATGGAATATCCCGATATCAACGTGAAGCGCGGTGCCCGGTTCGTGGAAAACGGCAATCTCGCCACAGCAGGCGGCTTGTCCTCCGGGATCGATCTCGCCCTCCGCGTCGTCGAGCGCTATTTCGGTACCCAAGTCGCAAAAGACACCGCGTACCAGATGGAATACCAGGGACAAGGCTGGACAAACCCCAATTCAAACGAGGAATACGAGCAAGTCCGAGTCTCGACCGACGCGCATCCCGTTTGTCCTGTGTGTGAAATGGATGTGGACGTCGCAACCGCTCCCAAAGCCGTCTACAAAGGCAAGACGTACTACTTCTGTTCTACAGACCACAAACAGTTATTCGACGCAACTCCAGAAAAATACATTGAAGCGGCAAAGAACTGATTGCGACTTGATACTGTCTCGATCTGCGCCCTACGCGGTGTCGGCCAATTTCCGCGCCAACGGTTTCATTGCATCTGTCTTGAACGAGAAACCTTAGCTCGACAGCGCTTCGAACAGCATGTGCACAAGCGCGAGGACGATTGCGCCGATGAATGCCGCGCCGAAAGTATTCACGTAGAACCCTGGAACTACGCCACTGGCCAGCTTCAGAATGAAGGCATTGATCACGAGAAAGAACAGTCCCAGCGTCAGAATTCCGAGTGGCAGGGTGATCAGTTTGAGAAGAAGCCCGAGTGTCACGTTCAGCAGTCCGATCACTATCACAGCGATCAGCGCTGAGGGCAGGTTCACCACCTTAAAGCCGGGCACAAGCCATGCGACAATCAGCAGTGCTATTGCGTCGAGGATCCATCTCACCAGCAGCCGAAGCATATCTCTTTGCTACCTCTCTTTTTCCAGCGCTGAACGTCTCTTAGTTTGGAACCGTCCCGCCCGTACCAGCGTACCCTGAGATAGTCGTTTTATGAAGCTTCGTTTTCTGCTGACCGCTCCTGTCTTTATCACGACGATGGCTTTCGCGCAGGCGACACAGCCGCCTCTGCCCGACGTGCCCACGCTCATGAAGCAGGTCGAAGAGCATCAGCACAAACTGGACAAAGTGCGCGAGAACTATACCTATCACGAAACTGTCGTCACGCATGAACTCGACAAGAAGGGCAACATCAAGAAGAACGAGAGCGAAGAAAACGACGTCTTTTTTGTCAATGGCCACGAGATCGACCGGAAAGTGAAAAAGAATGGCAAGGAACTGAACGCAGATGAGCAGAAGAAAGAGCAGGAGCACGTTGAAAAAGAAGTTGAGAGGGCATCTAAGACGCCTCCCGGGCAGTCACTCCACGGAGACGAAGTCAGCGTCAGCCGCCTGCTGCAAATCATGAAGGTGTCGAACCCGCGACGCGAGCAGATGGACAACCGAAGCGTGATCGCCTTCGATTTCACGGGCGACCCGCATGCCAAGACACACGGTATGGCCGAGGACGCATCCAAGAAGCTTTCCGGCACGATATGGGTGGACGAGAGCGACTGTCAGGTGCGCCGCATGGTCGTGCGCTTCGACGATAATTTCCATCTCGGCTTTGGGCTGTTTTCCGTCGGTAAAGGCAGCACCTTTACCTTCGACCAGAAGCTCGTCAACAACGAGCTATGGCTGCCGACGGACGCGCAGGTCCACATTATCGCCCATGCCATTGGCGTGATCGGCTGGCGTGGTGATATTGCCGTTACCGACAATGACTACCAGAAGTTCCACGCCGACGCCCAGCAGCAGCCAGGAGCGACCGTCGTCAGTCCGACATCGCATTAAACAGAAAGACCGCCAACTTGCGGTGGTCTTTCTGTAACCACGTAAGGCACAAATTACTGTTGAGGCTGCGCTTGAGGCTGTGGCGCTGCTCCGCCCTGCCCTCTTTGTTGCATCCGTTCCTGCATCCTTTGCTGCATGGCTTCGTATTTCTGCTTCTGCTGGTCGTTCAGCACGGCTTCGATCTTGCTGGTTGTGTCCGCGTGCAGGCTCTTCGCTTTCGCCATCTTGTCGTCGCGCGAAAGAGATGTGTCCTGATGGAGTTGCATCATTTGCTGCTGCTGATTTTCGAGGATTGGCTTGATCTGGGTCTGCTGATCTGAGCTGAGGTCCAGAGCCTTCGTCAGATGTTCAAGCTGGTTATCGGGATTCATCTGCCGGCCATGTCCGTGCATCGGCGGAGCAGTTGAGGGAGTGGATTGGTCCTGCGCGAATGCTGTCATTCCAAGCACGAACAGGCCAGTGAGCGCCAATGTACAAAGTTTTTTTCGCATGTTTGAAATTTCCTCCAACACGTATTCAGAACACCGTCCGGCATACTGGGTTGCGCCTGCTCCCCTCGGCACGACAAAGCGCTTCCAATGCAGATAGACGCCGGAATTTGGGTTCACGACGACCTGGCGCGCAACTTTTATTTCGCGCGCGATGCCGGCAGCGGAGGCATCACCACCGGTCCCGATCGTAGGCCGCAGGCCAGCAGTCCTTCGGCATGTTCCTGAGGATGCGGGACATACGCATAGGCGAAGACGGCGCGGTACTCACGCTCGCCGGGATAGTTGCAGACGGCACAGCCTGGACGGTAGGCAATCGCCGGATGATCGCGCACAGTTTCCGTCCATTCATGCGAGGCGTGGGCTGGGACGGTCATGTATTCCGGGTGCCGCGGAAGGTCTTTCGGTTGGTAGGCGAAAACCTCGCCTTTTTCGTTATAAGCATCAACCAGACTGCCTCCCGATCCGCTGGAAGCGCGCCACAACCACTTGCTGCCGACATGCGCGTACCAATGGGCGCTCGATGGGACAGGCTCGGCAAGACGGATGTCCTTATTTGTATCGTTGGTGATTACAAATAAAAATCCCGGGCCCTTGCCCGGCTCCGCTTCGGCAAGATAACTGGCTGTGAGCGTGATGCGTGAGCACAGCGGCACATATGGGCCGGGGTGATGGGTAACCGCCCGCCCCGTGGACATTGACATCGCGGTTAGAGCTACAAGGATCGTTTTGCGTGTGCTCATCAGAACTAGACTATCGCGCTCATATGGTTTTGGCGGCGAGTTGGAGCGAGGTATTGAGCGCCTGCGCGCGATAAACACTGATGGAGTTATTAGCCAGCGCGTGAATTGTCTGCGATAAGGCGCGCTGGAAATCCGCGCGGTCGGTAATTTCAGGCAGCGGCCCGAAGAGAATGGCCTGGCGCACGGCATAAGGACGCGGCGCATACCGCTTGCGATTGGGCACACGTTGGCGACAGGGCGTTTGCAGCGCAATGCGACGGCTGCGCACTTCTTGCGCTAGAAGAGAGGATGTGCTGACATTCAGGGACTATTGAAATATTCTTATCCCCCGGGGAGGGGTGTCTGATGGTCTCAAAGATAAAAAGCTCTAATTCGAGTAGCGCCAACTAGCAGATATTAGTTGACTTATCGGAATTTAATTGATTGTTGCTACATATCGCCGGTGGTATATGCCGGACTAGGGCTAGTGCTTCGCCATCGAGCATTTCGCACCGCGTTTTTTTTGAAAGAATTAACATCTTTTATCGCCCAAAGTACGAAAGCCCGTCTCTTCGCGGGCTTTTTCTCTCTAAATTCTATTTCAGCAATTTAGGGGCATAATTATCGGCAGGATCGGCATCCGCTTTCGCTGTTTGGAATGTGTTGGTTAGGAGATTTCCACTGTCGGAGTGGCTTGACAGAATTTAAGGTAGATCAAACAAAACGGCTCGAATTCGGGGATCCCTTTCGAAGCCGGAAACGAATCTGCTCAGGATTTGGGCGGTGGGATACGGCGGTGTATTCAGCATTGGGCCTCAATAGACTATTCGACGACCAATCCTGATTTCTTGAAGGCTATTACTACATGGCATAATTCAAGGCGCAGAAACGGCGTTTCCGCGGGAGTTTATCGATGGCGGGTATTTTCATAAGTTATCGACGGGAAGACAGCGGTTCTTATGCCGGTCGACTATATGACGCACTCATTCAACATTTCGATCGCAATGAAGTGTTTCTGGACATCGACTCTCTGGACCCCGGCGAAGATTTTCGCGAAGTGATTCAGCGAACCTGTTCATCCTGTGAGATTCTGCTTGCCGTCATCGGCAGACAATGGGCGATCGTTGAAGACAATAGCGGGAGGCCTCGTCTTGAGAGCGAGAAGGATTTTGTCCGGATCGAGATCACCACTGCACTGCAAAAGGGTCTCCGCGTTATTCCGGTTTTGGTTGGCGGAGCTGTAATGCCAGATGAAGGCGCTTTGCCAAACGATCTTCGGCCGATCGTTTATCGCAATAATTGTGAGGTGACCGATAAGCGTTTTCACCAGGACACTCAGTCGCTGATAGATGCTCTAAAAAGAATGTTGGGCATAGCTTCGCAGGAAGCCAGCCATCGCGGAAAGAATGCAACGCTTTTCCCGCTTTGGGGAATCATTCTGGGAAAAACGAATGAAAGCGAACTCGAGAAATTAGGGGAGAGGAAAGAGGCAAAGACCGACACTGGTCTTGTATACGGCCACTATTATGTCGTGAACAATATCGATTTCTGGGTTGACGAGAAATCCGGAGTTGCGCACAACATCTATATCACGAAGTATGATATATGGCCTAAACTATGGGAGGAAATAGGGTTTCGGCCACAGAATTCTTACGACCGGTATCTTTTTTTGCTACAGCAAAGGGGATACTCGAGCAAAGTTGAAAAACAGCCTCGTATTAAAAAGTGGGATGGCCACGATTCGTTTTCAGCTGTGGTAACGGCTCGAATCCTTGATCCTTACTATCACAAGATCAAGCTAGATTTCGATTATGGCCGGGGAACGAAAACTGACTCGATTGAGACTCTCTACTCGATGTATGTAAGCATCGACGATTAGGGTATTCGAGATATCTTTTCTCGCAAATGACCTTGATAGGTCGGTGGACCCATGCCAGCCAAGCTGCTTTCATTCGCTCCTGTTCTTTCCGCGGTAGACTGGCTGTCATAGTCCCTGGGGTCGACTGACGCATCTATCTAGAAAACTGATTGAGACAGAGGCGATATGGATCAGACACAGTCCGATGCACTGGTATTCTTTGGCGCCACCGGCGATCTTGCCTACAAACAGATTTTTCCCTCGCTGCAACGGCTGGCCAAGCGCGACAAGCTGGTGGGGCCGGTGCTGGGCGTCGCCAAAGCGGGGTGGAACCTTGACCAATTCAAGGCGCGCGCGAAAGACAGTGTCGAGAAGCATGGCGGCGCCGATCCCGAGGGACTGCCCAAGCTGCTCAATTGCATGCGCTATGTGGATGGGGACTACAACGATCCGGAGACGTTCCGGCAGGTGCGTCAGCAACTGGGGAATGCGAAGCATCCGCTGCACTACCTGGCGATTCCGCCGAGCCTGTTCGGGCATGTGATCGATCAACTGAAGATTTCAGGCTGCGCAGATGGCGGACGCGTGGTGGTAGAGAAGCCGTTTGGACATGACGAGCCATCGGCGCGGGCGCTCACGGCGGAGATCGATCGCGTTTTTGATGAAGAGCACATTTTCCGCATCGACCATTATCTGGGGAAGAACTCTGTACAGAACGTGATTTTCTTCCGCTTTGCCAATTCGTTTCTGGAGCCCCTCTGGAACCGGCAGTATGTGGAATGTGTGCAGATTACGATGGCGGAGAAGTTCGGCATTCAGGGGCGTGGCGCATTTTACGACGGGGTGGGCGCGATTCGTGATGTGGTGCAGAACCATCTGCTGCAGGTGTTGAGCAACATCGCTATGGAGCCACCTCCGTGTACGGACGTGGAGGCGCTGCGAGATGAGCGCATGAAGGTGCTGAAGAGCGTCCAGACGGTAGAAAAGCAGAACGTGGTGCTCGGGCAATTCAAGGGCTACCTGGATGAGCCGGGAGTGAAGCCGGGGTCGACCATCGAGACGTTTGCGGCGCTGCGACTGCATATTAACTCGTGGCGGTGGCGCGATGTTCCCTTCTTTATTCGCACGGGAAAATCGCTGCCGCTCACGGCTACCGAGGTATTTGCGAAACTGCGGCAAACGCCACCGGTCTTCTCAGAACACGTGATGCCGCAGAATTATGTTCGCTTCCGGTTGGGCCCGACGCCGGCGATTGCGATAGGCGGATCCGTGAAAGAAGCGGGTGACCGGCTGCGGGGATGCATGGTGGAGCTTGAAGCAGAACAGCAATGCGGCAAGGACGAGTTGCTTCCTTATGAAGAGCTGCTGGAAGACGCAATGCAGGGCAGGCAGACGTGGTTTGCGCGCAGAGACTACGTCGAAGCAGCATGGCGGGTTCTGGATCCGCTGCTGGTGGACAAGCCCGCGGTCCACGCATATGAGCCGGGCTCATGGGGGCCGGCGGAGGCAGAAACTCTGGTAAAGGACGTAGGCGGGTGGTCGAATCCGCAGTAATCAGCGGCTGGGTATGCTGTGCGCCGCCCTGACCTCGCCGCCTGATCTCATCCAGCGGTCCATAAAGGTCTGGGCGCAGCGCGCTCCACAGAGATGGCGGACTTCAGCCTGATGGGAGAGGAGAACATCCCAGGACATGAAGCGGAGTTGCGGCATTGATGGAGCACCGGGCATAGGCGAAACGTGTTCGTTCCAGGCCAGCCACCAATCTTCCGAGTCTTCGCTTCTAGCTTTACCGCAGACTTCGCAGCGGAACGTTTCAGTGAACGCCATTCAGTAGTGCTCCAATTGGGAGATTTTTCTCAAAGCAAGGTAGCATAGGCTTGGGTTGGGTAACAACGAGTTTACCGATTACTGGATTTGCTGATTAGGTGTATTGCTCTCCTACCCCTTCGACAAACTCAGGGCAGGCTCCATCGAAAACTGCGCGATAGGATGGTTACCCCGAGTTTCGTTATCGGAGCGGAAGACTACAGTTCCCTCCGGCTGCGCTCAGGCAGGCTCTCCACTACGCGCCTGCGGCGCTCCGGTCAGGATGACAATTCTTGATAAAGTTCAGGATGCTGCCTGTGCGGCGGTGATGCTTTCGGGAATGTCTTCGAGGGGGAAGCCAAGGCGCTTCCACTCGTCGAAGCCGCCACGCAGAGGACGCACGCGGAAGACACCGATTTTGCGTAAAGAAAGTGCCATCTTTGCCGAGGTTGCCTCGCTGGGGCAAGTGCAAAAGAGAACCACATCGCGGTCGCGAGGAATTTCTTCGGTGTGCTCGACAAGTTTGTCCGGCGTAAGATTAACGGCCCCGGGAAGCGTACGCGGGTCGGGCAGATAGTCGAGCGGATGCCTCAAGTCGACGATGAAGACATCCTGGCCACGATCCATCATTTCTTTCAGATCTTCGGGTTCGAGACGCGCTGTCCGCATCTCCCGGATGAAGGCGCGCTGGCGGGTAAATCGGTAGATCAGGAATCCGATTAACAAGAGGACGAAGAGAACGCCCGCGGTATGGCTGACACTCGAGACCAGGTTAGAGTGCTTGAGGAAGTCGCCAAAGAAGCGGCCACCTAGCGTGAAGGCCAGCGCGTAAAGCAGAGATCCTGCCGCATCATAGGCGATAAACAGATGCAGCGGCATGCTGGTCTGGCCAGCGATGGGAGCAGCGACGGTGTTGAGGCCGGGAATGAATTTAGCCAGCAGCAGAGCCCGCTCGCCATTGCGCGTGAAGTAACCCTCAGTCTTTTTAACGCAGGTGTTGCTTTCCATCGAGAGACGGCAGAGCAGGCGGACAACGGCGCCGCCGTATCGCTTGCCCATGAAGTACCATGTGATGTCGCTGATGAGACAGCCGAGAACAATGGCGAGTAGAACCAGCGGCAGGCTCAGACGGTGGGTTGCCGTCAGTGTACCTGCCGTGATGAGAAGCGGAGCGCTGGGAATGGGTATGCCTAGCTGCTCGGTTAACACCCAGATGAAGAGGATGAGGTAACCGTATTCCAAGAAAAAGCTAAGGGCGACTGGCATCACTTTCCCGGCGAAACTAAGGATGCCATTAAGATGCGCGAATGGCAACGAAAGGCGCAAGGATGTCGTGACCGGTTCGAAGTGATTGTAACGAATGACCTGTTTTGATCGAGCCGAGTTACCCGATTGCCTTCCAGCTTATTGCAATTCAGTCTTAGGAGTTGCCGTTTCAGTTCGAATCGTTACGTTATCACCGCTCAAGCCGGGAGCGCTTGCTTCCAGACGAATCGAACCCGGCATTCTGGAAGTGCGTATTACGACGAGCGCGCGGCCGTTGAAGAGCGCCCGGTGATTGCCCTGGTACGATTCCTCGCTTCGTCCGTCTCCGTTTCCAACGGCGATGATCGTTCCGGGACCGCTGAGTGTGAACTGTATCTCGTTTGTTGCATTGGGCTGCAACCGTCCCTGCGCATCCTCCGCATCCACCGTGATGAATGAAAGGTCCTCGCCATCAGCGTGCAAGACGCTGCGATCGGCTTTCAGGTGGAGTTTTACCGGGTCTCCGACCGTCTGCAATACATCTACAGCTACTTCGCGATCACCGTTGACTCCGACGGCCTTCAGAGTGCCGGACGCATAGGGCACAGTAAATAAAGCCTTGCGTTGCTGTTCTGCTGTCGTTGGCATTTCGCCGACGAGCTTGTCGTTGAGATACAGGCGGACCTTTTCAGTTCCGGCATACACTTCCACCTGCATGTTTTTGCCTTCGTGGCCGGGCCACGTCCAACTGGGCAGTGTCGGGTAGACGCTCCAGCCAATGGCGACGACCTTTTTGCCTTCAGGTTCAGGCAGCCGCACGGTTGCATAGACCCGGTCGCCGCCATGCCACAAAATATCGCGGTAGTAGGACTCGGGCTTTCGATAGCCAGTCAGGTCGAGATCACCGGAATTCGCCGCGTGCCAGGGGAAACCGGGAAACATCAGACTCATCATCGGATTTGGTTTTTGGTTCTGCTGTTGAGCAAAGCCTTCAAATGGGTTCTTGCCATCGGCTCCCATGTTGGCCATCGCCTGGCTCATCATGGAAACGACCTGGTCCACTTGCGCGGCCTGTTCCGGCGTCATATATGACCAGCTTCCAATTCCCGACTCGCCGAGATAGTCCATCGCCGTCCATACAAACTCACCGAGGATGTAGGGATGCTCATGCGCCAGCTTCCAATTGTCGAATGCAGCAGACGGCACGGATTCTGTGGTCATCATGATGCGGCTGGGAACGCGCTCATGATCCTTGGCCTGGTTTTGCTTGAGGTTGTAGTTGTACCCGGCGACATCGAGATGCGACATGACCGCGTCAGTACTGGGTGTGTAGGTTGCGCCGGGAAAGGCTTGAGTTAGAGGCCTTGTAGTGTCAAGCGAACGGACCTCATCGGCAAGTTTCTTTGCAATGGGAGCGCCTTCTGGCGTCCAGGCCTCGGGAATCTCATTGCCAATGCCCCAGAAAATTACAGACGGATGATTACGATCGCGCAGAACCATGGAGTCGATGTCCTGCTTCCACCAATCGTTGAAGAAGCGCGCATAATCGTACTTTGCCTTGCTCCTGGTCCAGACATCAAACGGCTCATCGAGAACGAGAAGTCCCAGCCGGTCACAAGCATCCAGAAAGCCAGGCGACGGTGGATTGTGGGCTGTGCGAACTGCGTTGAAGCCCGCAGCTTTGAGGAGTTCGACCCTGCGTTCCTCCGCGCGATCAAAGGCCGCGGCACCAAGCGGCCCGTTGTCATGGTGGGCGCTTCCGCCTACGAGTTTGATCGATTTGCCATTCAGCAAGAGCCCTTTGTCGACTGACCATGCAAGCGTTCGCACGCCAAAATCAGTTTCGACCCGATCGATTACCTTGCCAGCTTGCATAACCTCGGTGACAGCACGATAGAGGGCTGGACTTTCCGGAGACCAAAGTTCGGGATGCGCGAGGGGGATTTCCTGAGCTGCTTGCCCTTGTGTTCCTGCTCCCACCTGCGCAGATGATTCTCCCTTTGCGACAGGTTTCCCTTGTGCTGAAAGCAGTGTGGTCTTCACGGACACTTCCGCTGATTCCTCAGAGTCATTTTGCAGTTGAGCTTTTACCTGGACCTTCGCGCTTCCGCTGGAAGCTTCCGATGTGCTGATGAAAACTCCCCACGGAGATATGTGAACAGGCCCAGTGACGACGACCCGCACATGGCGATATATTCCCGATCCGCTGTACCAGCGGCTGCTTGGCTGTTCTGAATTATCGACGCGTACTGCAAGGACATTCGCCCTGGAAAAATCGAGGTCAGGCGTAAGGTCAAAGCGGAAACTCGTGTAGGCGTAAGGATGAATCCCGAGCTTTTTGCCGTTCAGATATACGGTCGCGTTCGAGGCGACTCCATCAAATTCGACACTTACTTTTTTATCTTTCCAACTTGGAGGAGCGGTGAATGTTTTTCGATACCAGCCGATACCGGCAGGAAAGTATCCGCCGCCTGACCCGGTTGGGTTCTTTTCATTCGGAGCTGCTTCAACGCTCCAGTCGTGCGGCAAGTCGACAGTGCGCCAGCCTGAATCATTGAACGACACTTCCTCCGCATTGGCGGGGTCTCCGAGAAGGAATCTCCAGTTTGAATCCGCTGAGAGCTGTTGCCGCGAAGATTGGGGCTGGGCCGCGCAGACATGAGCCGCAGAAAGAGGAAATAAGGCCAGAAAGGCCACAGCTATCAGACGGAGCATTCTTTGCATAACGAGTCCTTTTTCGTCCTCATTGGGTAAAGCCTGTAAAGTGCAGACCATTAGGCCTTAGGGGAGCGTCGCAGCTAAGGCCAGGTCACGTGAAGATAAACCGATGTGAAGCGTTCTGCTTCCAGATGGCATTCTCCAATCGCCCGCCTTGACTGACCAGTACTGGAAGGCCCGCGGCTCAATGTTCATTGATATTGTTTTGACCTCTCCCGGCGCGAGGGTGAGGCGGTCGAATCCGACCAGGGTTCTGGGAGCGAATGCGGCACTTTCGCTCTGCTGTTGCGGTGCATCCAGATAAATCTGGGGAACAGCATCTCCAGACACAGACCCTGTATTGCGCACCTGCACGGTTATCGTTGCACCGCAATCTGGATTGCGGGTTGCGGCGAAATTTGCCAGAGCAAACTGCGTATAACCGAGGCCATAGCCGAAGGGGAAGAGCGGGTCTATGTGTTGTGCATCGAACCAGCGATACCCAACGAGGAGACCTTCGCTGAAAGTTGTCACTCCATCGACGCCTTTCACTGACCGTTCCGGGTGGGATGGGTCGGTAGCGGGATAATCTTCGAGCCTTTTGGCCCAGGTCATTGGGAGCCGTCCTGCCGGATCCGCCTGGCCGAGAAGAATCTTCGCCGTTGCCCATCCGCCTTCGTCGCCAGGCCACCACATCTCGAGAACAGCCTTCACCTTGCTCAACCAGGGAAGCGCAACCGGTCGGCTGGTATTGAGCACTACAACTGTATTCGGATTCACTGCGGCAATATCATCAACCAGCTTGTCCTGCTCGCCGGGCAGCCCAAAGTCAGGTTTGCCTCTGGTCCACAGGAAAACGACGGCTGTATGAGCAGATTTTGCTGCCGCGATTGCCTCGTCATGCCGCTGGCTTCGCAACTCCGGCGTCATCCAGTTCAAACGGATTTGCGCAGGGGCATTGGAAGTGTCGGGAGTGAGCTGGATTGAGATTGCGTGCTTGCCAGCGCCGAGATCGATAGCGCGACGAACATTGTCCAGCCCATCGGTGGTGGGGAGGCCGTTGTCTTGCGAACTGTGCTGAATGTCGCCATGCACTGTTCCTGCGGCAGCTCCGGTGCGGCCAAGCTCTTTGCCGTCGATGGTGATCACACCACGTCCACCGAGCACTTGTAGATACAGCCAGTATGAGCCGGCCGAAGGTAGGGTGAGGTCGCCTTTCCAGGTAGCGGAGGTATTCGGAGCGAGCGCTTTTCCATTGCTGCGGGTGAAATCGAGGGCGGTGTCTACGGTTGTGACTCCGCCAGTCCCAGTGCGCTCAAGACCAGGCTGCCCGTTGTGAGAGAATGCCGACGCAGGAATGGGCACACCGGTCATGTCGTCATCTACAGCAAAGACGACCTTTGCATCAGGAGATAGTTTGCGCAAGGCATCTACAGGTCCCACCTGGCGTTCCGGTATTCCCGGTGAGCGCTCGCCAAAGGTTCCGATAGCGGCCACCTGTCCGGCGGTGGGGCCAATCATTGCCAGAGAATTGAGATCAGCAGGCTTTAGTGGCAGGATGCCATCCTCATTCTTAAGGAGCACCGCTGCTTCTTCCGCGGTGCGCTCGATCACCTTCGCATTTTCCTCGATGTCCTGCGGGGTAACGTTGTGCTTCTGTTTGCCATCGAGGTACCCGAAGCGATCCATTTCATAGAGCACGCGCCGGGCTGCCGCCGTAATCGTGGCTTCCGTGACAATGCCCTGCTTCAAGGCTTCCGGCATTGTCAGGGGATCGGTGTCGCGTGGAAACGTGCTCAGGTCCAGGCCTGACGAGTCCGGCTCCTCGGGAATTGTTCCGCCGAGTATGCCGGCGAGGGCTGCGAGGTTCGGTTTTGTCGCAGGAGGCGCTGGCGCAGGACCTGTTCGAAAATAGGTGTGCATCATAGCGCCCAATGGGCTCTCCGGGGACATCTGTCCGGGCATTTCCATGTCCAGGCCCTCGTTGATAAAACGGACACTGTGGACTGCGCCCCAATCAGATGTGACGAAGCCCTTGAAGCCAAGCTCACCTTTCAGGATCGTCTTAAGCGTATCGGCATTGCCGCAGGCAAATGGGCGATTGAGCCGGTTATATGAACACATGATGGAGGACACGCCCGCCTTCACTGCCGCTGCAAAGGGCGCAACGTAGACCTCGTGCAGTGTCTGGGGATCGATCCTGACGTTGAAGCTGTCGGTGTCATAGCCGACGTAATGCTTGGCCTGCGCCATAATGTCCTGCGCCTGGATGCCGTGTATCTCAGCCGCGCCCATCTGGCCGGAGAGATAGGGGTCTTCGCCGAAGGTGTTGTAGCCTCGCGCAAAGGTGATATCGCGGTCGAGATTGATAAAGGGTTGAAGCACTACATCGATGCCCAGCGAACGGGCCTCGCGGCCAATGACCACTCCGTTTGCTTCGGCAGCCTTCCGGCTCCAGGTAGCAGCTACGCCCATGGAGGCGGTTTCGGCTTGCGCGGGAACGCGAGTCAACAACCCGGGAGGGCCATCTGCCATACGCAGCGAAGGAATGCCGAGTCGAGGTACGCCAGGCAGGTAGCCGGCCTGACCCTGGTTCGTAGCCGCCGGTTCGACTGCGCCGCGTATCAGGTCCATCTTTTCTTCAAGGGTCATCTGACCGAGCAGCCGGTCAATGCGCGCGTCATTCGCCCGTTGTGGTGGGACGGGCTGCGACCACAGGCAAAAAGTGCTGCCGAACAGGGCCACTGTGAGCAATGGCTTAAACAGACGTTGAACCATAGGAGCAGACTGCCGAAAAATCCTTGTCGAAGTTACCAATTCAACCTCCTGGCTGGGTTGTTCCTCGCGTTCCTTCTAATGACTGCTAAATATGGCTGTACATACATTTCGGCCGATTCCAGTTAAGTGGCGCGCAGGCCAAGCAAGATGATGCGCGCTGTTTCGCGGAACATGAGTTCGATGGGCTGGCCATATTCCTCTTCCACGCGATTCCCTAGAGAAGCCAATCTCCGTTGAGCTCCGATGACAGCGTTCAAGACGGAGTGCATCGTGAGGTCCGGATTCAGGTTAGGACGAAGCGAGCCATCCGCAATCCCCTCGCGGATTAAAACAGCAAGCAGCTCAAAGCGTCCGGGGATGATTTTGTCTTCAACAGCAATCAGGCGCTCCACAGACCAGTCATGCGCATACATCGCATCAAATTGCGCCATGAAACGCACGCGCGCAGGATGGTCGACCAGCTCGTTTTCCAAAGCCTGAAGCAAAGCAGTGATCTTCGCCAATGCCGGGCCGGAAATGTCGTCGATGGATTTTCGTATGCTGTCGGATGACTGCGCCATGAACTCCTCAACGAGGGCCCATACAATCTCATCCTTATTCGAGAAGTATTCATAGAGAGTCGAAGCCCGGATCCCTGTGGCGGTAACAATTTCCGCAACCGTGACACGGTCAATTCTGCGCCGGTCGAAGAGTTCCTGCGCGGCAGTCAGAATGCGGCGTCGCTGCCTTTCACGATGCGCGTGGTAGGAACCGCTGGGACCAATCGGGGAAGTCATTTGCGTTGACAAGAGGTCTAATTTCTCAATTTCGTATATTTATTTCGAATTTAGATACTTAATACGAAATAGCTGAGATTGGGATTGTCAACAAAATTCGCAAAATTGGATTAAAAAAGCCTTTCTGACCTGGAGAATCATTGTGGCGAAGCTTCACAATGAAGAACGGCCTCTACTCAAAAGCGCATAGGAGCCGAAATATCTGCTGTTTCTGGAAAGACCCTGTTGTATCTATGAATGAGGACAGGGCGAAATTGCTATTCGACTAATGCGATTCGACATCATCACCATCTTCCCGGACTTCTTTACGAGCATCCTCGCCCACGGAGTACTCAAACGGGCGCTCGCCTCGAATCTGCTTACCGTCCAGACCCACAACCTGCGCGACTTTGCCCACGACCGCCATCGCACTGTCGATGACCGTCCCTTCGGTGGTGGCGAAGGCATGGTTCTGAAACCAGAACCGCTAGCGGAAGCTATCGAATCGCTCGAAATTGCATCAAAATCTAGCCGAAATGCACAAAAAGAGACCATTATTTTGCTCTCCGCACAGGGTGCGCGCTTCACCCAGTGCACCGCCCGCGAACTCGCTACCCTCGACCGCGCGGCTCTCATCTGCGGACGCTACGAAGGCGTGGACGAGCGCGTGAACGAGCTTTTCTGCGACCGAGAGCTCTCCATTGGCGACTATGTCCTTTCCGGAGGCGAACTTGCCGCCGCCATCGTCCTCGATGCCACTATGCGTCTCATTCCCGGCGTCTTGGGCAATGAGGCATCGAGCGCCTACGAAAGCTTCGGCCAGCCCGACACGGCCTTCCCTGATACCGAAGACGGACCGCCCCGCTCTACCCACGGGTCGGGCGGCTTGCTTGACTACCCTCATTACACCCGTCCCGCCGAATTCCATGGCTTAACTGTCCCCGAAGTCCTGAGCGGGGGCAACCACGACCAAATCCGCCGCTGGCGCCGGGAACGGGCGTTGGAAAAGACATGGCGCAATCGACCGGATTTGCTCGAAAATGCTGATTTGACTAGAGACGATCGCAGGTTTCTCGAAACCCTCAAATAAGCACGATTTTTGTAACCCAAATGCACCTAAACGGCGTGAAAAACGCACCTTTTAGGTGCATTTTCATGTAAACTAAAAATTCTGAAATCAATCGCAGGAAAGAACAATGTCAATCCATCCAGTCATGCAGCGCCTTGCCGAGAAATTGAACCGCACGGACCTGCCTTCTTTCGTCCCCGGTGACACAGTGCGCGTGCAGGTCAAGATCAAGGAAGGCGATAAAGAGCGCCTCCAGGCATTTGAAGGCATCGTGATTGCCCGCAAAAACGGCCCGCAAGGCAGCTTCACCGTCCGCAAGATGAGCTTCGGCCAGGGCGTCGAACGCATCTTCCCCTTCAATTCCAAGGTCATCGACAAGGTTGAAACCGTTCGCAGCGCCAAAGTGCGCCGCGCTAAGCTCTTCTATCTCCGCGGACTTCGCGGCAAAGCCGCCCGCCTCAAGGAAGTCGAGCGAGCCTAAGGCTCTATTCATTTCAAGCAAAACGCCCCGGCTAAGACCGGGGCGTTTGTGTTTCCAGGGTTAATGTCGCAGGTCCCGCAAAAAGACCTTCTCTGGCGGAATTGAGTCTAAAGAATCATAGCGGTCGGGCCGGAACAAATAAGACCTGTCTTGTTGAGATGGCCGATACTGAGCTGGTAACGGTCGGCGAGGCGCCATGAAGAGTGAGTGGAGAGTCGTTTGTCAGTTGATCTTCGCCGCAGGTGTGATCAGCGCGGCTTTCGCTCAGAGAGCGTTCCGGCAATATCCTTCGGTGGAATATGGCTTATCAATACCGCTGCCCCCGGACTGGAACAGGCCGGGCGAGTGGACCTTTGCGCGTTTGATGTTTCCTCCGGGGCCGCTGGATGGTTATCGCGGGCGTTTTGATGGGCCATGGCAGGAGGGGCTTTCGCTCTGGACGCAGGACTATCCGCGCGCCGACCGCGCTCTTGCGAATGCGGTCCGGCGGTTGACGCGGGTGGATGCACGATCAGTGGAGCAGCCGGTAAATCTGGACGATGGTGACGAGGTTTACAACTGGCCGTTTCTTTATGCGGTGCAGGTGGGCGAGTGGGAACTGACGGAGGCACAGGCAAAGAAGCTACGCGACTATCTGCTGCGCGGCGGATTCTTTATGGCTGACGATTGCCACGGTACCGCGGAGCAGGCGTATTTCGAGAAGACGATGAAGATGGTCTTTCCCGACCGCGAGCTTGTAGACATTCCGGACAACGATCCCATCTTCCATACACTCTTCGATCTCGACGACCGCTATCAGGTGGTAGGCGCGGAGCATCTGGCCACCGGGCACAAGAAGGACGGCTATGTCGCTCACTGGAAGGGAATCTATGACGATAAGGGGCGCATCATGGTGGCCTTCTCGCTGAACTCGGACCTTGGTGACTCATGGGAGTTCCTGGACGATCCGCGCTACCCCGCGAAGTACTCGACCTTGGGTACGAAGATCGGCGTGAACTATGTGCTTTACGCGATGACTCACTGATTCCTGTTCACTGCACGTTGAGGCCCACCGTCGCGGTGTTGTTAGCCAGGTTCGGATCTGGAGTATCCGACATGGTGGCTGCATTTTCGGTAATTGTTGTCCCTGACGGCGCGGTCACTTTCACTGTCAGCCGCACTGTCCATGTAGTATTCGGAGCCATGCTGCCGTTCTCATGGCAGACGATCTGTCCCGTTCCTCCATAGGGCGGATGCGTACACGTGCCCAGTCCCGGGGTGCCGGAGATACGGATGTAGTCGAAGGTTGTGCCTGCAGGCACCTGCGTGTTCAGCACTTCGTGGACGGCATCGCTCAGACCCAGATTCCAGACTGGGAAGGCATAGGTGACCAGATCGCCCTGATGGACAATCGTCACGGAGGGTATTATCCGCAGGAACAGATCAGCCGTCTTCACTAGTCCGAATGCGTAAACGTAGCTTGCTGCGGGTGGGTTTTGTCCGATTACGGAACTGCTGTAAACCACCCCGTTTGCCACCGTGGGCGAGGAAGCTATCTCGCTGTCTGTGGCAAAACTCCATAGCACTGCGCCGTTGCTGGCGTTCAACGCAAACATTTTGCCGGTTTCGCCGTTATTGAAGCCGGTATAAACCACCCCGTTCGCCACTGCGGGCGAGGAGGAAAACGCCAGCCCACAGCAGGGGGAAAAGCTCCATAGCTTGGCGCCAGTGCTGGCGTTCAGGGCATATATATTTCCGCTGGTGAGGCTATTGCTGAAGGAGCCTATATAAACCACCCCATTCGCGACCGCAGGCGAGGACTCCACTTCGCCACCTGTGGCATAGCTCCACAGCTTGGCGCCGGTACTGGCATTCAGCGCATACACGTTGCCGTCTTCGCTGCCAAAATACACCACCCCATTGGTCACCGCGGCCGAGGAAATCACGTTCCCGTTGGCATAGCTCCACAACTTGGCGCCGGTACTGGCGTTCAGCGCATACATATTTCCATTGTTGGAGCTAGTGCTGACGGTGCCGACGTAAACCACACCGTTCGCCACAGTGGGCGCGGAATACACAGGAGACTTGTTTCCGGAGTTCCCTATGGGATAGCTCCACAAAAGAGCGCCGGTGCTGGCGTTAATCGCGTCGACCGTGCCGGTAAAGTTGCCTACGAAAACCACTCCATTCACCACCGTAGGTCCGCCAATCACAAGGTCTCCGGTGGCATAGCTCCACAGCTTGCCGCCAGTAGTGGCGTCCAGTGCATACAGGCTGCCGTCATTCGAACCGATGTAGACGATCCCATTTGCCACCGCAGGTGAGGAGTCTACCTCACGCCCGGTGGCAAAACTCCATAGCTTGGCGCCGGTGCCGGCGTTCAGCGCGTACACGCTGCCGTCAAACGAACCGATATAGAGCACTCCATTTACTACTGCAGGCGAGGACTCACTTGCCGCATTGTCGTCATCGAAGCTCCACTGCAACTCCAGATTCCGAACATTGTTGACGTTGAGAACCGTCTCATACGGGTTCCATCGCTGCATGTTGTCTCTTAGAAACTGGGTCCAGTCTCCGGGTGAGGATGTGGCGGCAGCGCTGGTGGTGGCGTTGGCCGTCTGCGCGTTCGCGGACATGCCGGACATGGCCAGCATTAGCGATGCAACTGTAATGGTGAGAAGTGAGATTGGCTTTCTGCGGACAGGGGCAACGGGGGAATTCATTTTTGTGCCTCCACAGGTTTTGGGAAAACAGTGGTCAGCGTGGAGCAGGGACGCAGCGCACATGGGCGTGAGCTTTAGTCAGGTGGCCGCAATGCGGGTGTCGATGTTCCGCGGTGGCGCGGTCCCATAGAATGGTTCAATCCAGTAGGATTGCGCAATCGCTTTGATGTTCTTCCTGCGATTTGTAGTTGCTTTATACGGTCAGCGCGGTTCCGAAGGATTAAATTACTGACGTAACGGAGCCAGCAGTTACCACGGCGAACACCAGGAATTGAATTCGCTCAAAAACTGAAGTCGCGTGCCCTATCGCGTCGTGCACTTCGCGACAGGAATGGGGAGCATAATGACCCAGCCTGCAAGAGATTTGTGTTCAGCCTGCGATCCATCCTAAAATCCCTTGCTCGGCTGATTCGTGATTCGCTATTCTGCGGGCTGTTCCCCTTCCCCCCATCTATCTAAAGCTTAAGGAGGCACATGCAACGCCGTTCCTTTATCCGCGCTGTTGCTTCTGTGGTACCCGCTGTTGGACTACACGATTTTCTGGCCAGTCAGGCGTGCGCCCAGGCTGCTGCGCAGCCACAGACAGGCGCGCTGCGTGTGGTGGGCGCCGGCGAGGATCGTCTAGGCAAACCGCACTCCCTGGGATTCAGTTCGTTCGTCTTCAAGGTTTTGAGCGAAGAAACCGGGGGCGGGCTATTCATTATTGAGCATACGCATCTCATACCCGGTGGACCGCCCTTGCACCTGCACCTGAATCAGGAGGAATGGTTTTACGTGATGGAGGGCGAAGTAGCCTTCCAAGTCGGCGAGCAAAGAATACAGCTATATGCGGGTGAATCTATTTTGGCTCCACGTCGCGTGCCGCACACGTTCTCGTCAGTTTCGACGACGCCAAGCCGCATGCTGATCGCGTTTTGCCCGGCAGGGAAAATGGAGAAATATTTCCGCGATAGTGAAAACGCCTCGCCGCCCGCAGACCAGGCAGCCTATTTTCATCACTACGATATGGAGTTCATTGGACCTTCACCGTTCTGGAAAGCATAGAAGCCGGTTTGAATGGAACGTAGAAGCCGTCAGTGGTGAACGTACCCATTGGTGCTTCTGGAGCCGGCGCTTACGAGATTCGCGAAGATCCGGTAGGCTCCGGGGACGGCTTCCATCATCTGGCGATAGAGGGCGTAGGCGACGTAGATATACGTTCCCTTGCCGTAACGGGCATAGAGCAGGCCGCCTTTCTGGGGGTCCTGGCCGGGGTCGTGCGTTTCAGTCAGTGGCGTGTAGCGCGGGTCCCAGGACTGCATGAAGGAGTGGCCGCGCTCCTCGACCCATCCGCCGAAGTCGGCCTCGGTGATCTTGTTAGGGAAAACCATGACCGGGTTGTTCGGCTCAAGGATGTTGACTTTGGATTTTTCGTCAACGACCTTTTCTGGCGAGCGGCTGAGCGTGTACGGATACGGGCCGTAGTTGTGGTCGTACTCGTAGGAGTTGTATTCGACGACAACGTTGCCGCCGTTCTTTACATAGTCGAGCATGCGTTTTGTGGCGTCGGCGAGCGCAGGGCGCGCAGCATAAGTGCGGATGCCGAGGACAATGGTGTCGTACTGGCTGAGGTCGCCGTGAAGGATTTCATCGTCGGTTAGCAGGTGCGGATGAACGCCGATCTGCTCAAGGGCCTGCGGCACGTCGTCGCCAGTGCCCATGATGTAGCCGACCTTAAGATTCGGTGCGACCTTCACGTCGATACCGCGCGCGCGATAAGTGGCCGGATGGTAGTAGTAATAGGGCCGCACACCGGGATAGCCGACCTTCTGCACGCCTTCACTAAATTCGAAATTGCCGCTGCGAGCGATAGCCTTGATGGTATAGGTGGCGTCGGCGCTCAGTGACGATGGGCGCACGGTAAATGTGACCGTGTCGGGATCATTTGCCGGCAGGTTGAATTTTGCGGTTGCCGGCTCAGCGGTCCAGCCGTCGGGAAGTTCGAGATGCAAGTCGCCTGGGGCTGCGCTGGACTGCTCGTTGTGCAGAGTGACAGTTAGTGGGAAGGACTCTTCGCCTAGCGGCACAACGCCTGCGCCCGCTCCAATGCTGACGGAGATCTGCGGCAATATGACGAGCGGCTGGTAGACCGCGCCGGGGCCGTGCTCCCAGTGGACAGTCTGTACGACCTGGCCGATGCGGATGGGCACCCCATCGTAGTTGAACTCGGCCCAGCCTTCGACTGGGTAGGGCGCGAAGGAGCGGTTCAGCCAGCGCTTGTCATGGATATCATAGTAAGGCTGCTCGATGTTCGGACGGCTGAAGTATGGGCGCGTGGGCGCAGCCTTGCTGGGAACGTGGAGCTTGAACAGAATGTCAGCCTCGGACGCGCTTGGAGATCCAGGTCCGCCGACACGCTCGACAGGCCAGTTCTCGCCATCAGGTGTGACGAGCCAGGTTTTTGCGAGGCGCAGCTTGCCGCCGGGACTCCAGTCGCCCGCGCTGGTGACATGCAGGCGCACGTTGAAGTCCATGTCCGGAGTCGCATGGAGGAAGGTCATCGCCGCTGATGTGCCGGAGAACGGACTGCGGTCGGATTGCAGAGACGGCGTGACGAGCGCGTTGACCTGGAGGCCCAGGGCTTCAGCGAGGGCGGTGTTGAACTGGGCAAGCTTGATGTTGAGTTCGTGGTTGACGTTGGCCTTGTCGTCCGCACTGAGCGAGCTGGCGTTGACGGCTCCGATCAACTGCTGTGTTTTCTGGTAGCCGTCGCGCAGGTCGGGGAGAATTTTTGACGGATCAGACGGGATGTAGGCATAGAGAGCACGAGTGACACTGCGGTCGATTTCGCTGAGGCCATCTTTGAGGAACTGCGTGTCGCCATGCGCGAGCGTGGCAATGCCGGGGAGCGAAACGTCGATGCCATCAAAGAAGGATGATTCCTGGTCTTTGGTTGGAACACGCGAGCCGAAGCGGTGATATTCGACGTCGAAGGGCCCGGGCAGCGGAGGATTGCCTCCGCCGTTTTGGGATTTCTGCTCGCTCCAGCCCTCGCGCGACATCTGCACATAGGAGCGGCCGAGGACAGGGTCGAACTGGCCTTCAGGGATAACGATGTTGGTGGCGGGAACCTGGTCCATCCACTCGTCATTCACATAGTCGCGCAGATGCAGGGGTGAGGATTTTCCCGTCGCGTAGTCGAACATGGTCTTGTGTGCGCCTTCTCCGCCAATAGCAAAACTGAAGAAGCGTGCATACATTTTCAGAGGCGACCAAGGGCGAAGGCCTTCGGCGATCTGGTCAGGAAAAACATTCGGGTCGCCGGCGGCCTTAAAAACTTCCTGCGCCATCTCGCCGGAAACCTGATGGTGACCGTGGCCGTCGGTGACGTTGCCGGTGAAGACCGAAGTAATGACGAGAGGACGATTGAGACGGACGGCGCGGACGACGTCATAGAGGACGCGGTCATGGCCCCACTTGTCGAATGCTTCGTCGATCGTCTTGGAGAAGCCGTAATCGACGACGCGCGTCCAGTATTGCTCGGTGCCGCTGAATTCGTCGGCGCGCAGCAGCTCATTGGTGCGGATGAGGCCGAGCTCGTCGTATTCCTCGCCGGACATGGCGTTCTGGCCACCCTCGCCACGGGTGAGCGTGAGCATGGCGACGCTCGCTCCGGCCCCGCGCGATTCGAGGGTGAGCATGCCGCCGTCTTCGTCGTCTGGGTGGGCGACAATCATCATGACGCTGGCCCAAGTGTGCAGCTTGCGGAGGGTCTGCCAGAGGCCATCGGCGCCACGGTCTTCGGGCAATGTCTGCGCATCAGGAGTGGCAGCGATCCTCGTGGCCCAGGGGACGGTCTGGGTTTGCGCGATGGTGGTCGCAGCGAGCGCGAGGGTGGCGATCAACTTGAGTCGTCGGCTAGCAGGCTGCATCTAGTTGTCTAGTCTCCAGGAAAGTGGTTATGCACAGTGTACAATCCACGCACTGTCTTATTTGATTTGAACGGCGAAGGCATGAAATGCGGTCCCTCGGCGGCTAAAGCCGCAATCGTTGTGTCAACTACCGGCACGGCTGAAGCCGTGCCCCCTTCAAAGCTTTCTACTTGCGTTTATTAGATGAATTCGAACGATGCCGTCGCAACTGAAACGACAACTGGGCCTGGGCAACGCCGTCTCGCTGAACATGATGAACATGATCGGCGTGGGACCGTTCATTACGCTGCCACTGGTGGTAGCGGCGATGGGCGGGCCGCAGGCGATGCTGGGCTGGATTCTGGGCGCGCTGATCGCCGTCTGCGACGGGCTGGTGTGGGCGGAGCTAGGCGCAGCCATGCCTGAGGCAGGCGGCTCGTATGCCTTCCTGCGTGAGGTTTACGGGCGCGATGGCGCGGGGCGGTGGTTTTCGTTTCTCTATATCTGGCAGCTTGGCTTTAGCGCGCCGCTCTCGATTGCTTCGGGCTGCATTGGGCTGGCGCAGTACGCAGCTTATCTCTGGCCATCGCTGAATTTGGCTGTGCCGGGAATCGCGCGGCTGCATTACACGAGCATACTGGCGGCAGCGATTTGTCTGCTGATTCTTGCGTTGCTCTATCGCAACCTGAGTACGATCACACGGCTTGCGTGGGTGTTATGGGCGGGCGTGCTGCTGACCATCGGATCAGTGATTCTGGCGGGCGTGACGCACTTTCACGCGTCTCAACTGGCGATGCCGGCGGGCGCGTTTCATCTGACGCCAGCGTTCTTTCAAGGGCTTGGCGCGGCCACGCTGATTGCGACGTATGACTACTGGGGCTATTACACGGTCTGCTTTCTCGGCGGTGAAGTACGCGAGCCGGGACGGACGATTCCACGCGCGGTGCTGTTTTCGATTGCGATTGTTGCGGTACTTTACCTGTCGATGAACATCAGCGTGCTCGGCGTGATTCCGTGGCAGGAGTTGGTGAAGGGCGGCGACGGGCGCTATGCTGTGGTCGCAGTTCTGATGCAGCGGACATTTGGAAACGCAGCAGCGCGAGTTCTGGCCGTATTGGTAATGTGGACGGCGCTGGCCTCAGTCTTTTCGCTGCTGCTGAGTTATTCGCGTGTCCCGTATGCGGCGGCGCTTGACGGCAACTACTTTCGTGCGTTTGCGAAGCTGCATCCAAAACACGGCTTCCCAAATGTGTCGCTGATTGCTCTGGGGCTGGTGGCTGCTGTCTTCTGTTTCTTCAACCTGTCGCATGTGATTGCGGCCCTGGTGGCGATCCGGATCATTCTGCAATATGTGTTGCAACAGATTGGAGTGATGCTGCTACGCATCAAGCGTCCGGATATGGCGCGGCCCTTTCGACTGTGGCTCTATCCGCTGCCGCCGGTGCTTGCGCTCGCGGGATTTTTGTTCATCGTGTTCTCGCGGGCCGATGCTTCGCGGGAGTTTGTTTATGCGGGCGCGATCGCAGTAACGGGCAGCATTCTGTATTTCTGGCGCGCGCGCAGGCGGCGGGAGTGGCCGTTTGCGGGCCGGGCCTGAAGACCCTTTCTGTAACTAATCCCTTCTTCGCTGCGTCATAAAAAGTAGATGTTTGTGGCGTGAAAAACATCCACGCCGCGCGCTGACGCGTACTTTAGTCTGGTAACAGGGAAAGACAGGGCACCGCACGATGTTGATTCGCAAACCGAGCGACATTCCTTCTTCTGAGATCACTTCAAAATCTGCCTATCTTAACCGGCGAACATTTATGGCCGCCGCCGGAGCCGCAGGTCTCGCGGCGTTTGCGGGAAATCGCATCTCGCGCATTATCGATCCAAAGACTGGCGTAGAGGCGGGCACGAAGCTCGATACGATCAAGAGTCCGCTTTCAACCACGGGTGAAGACCTGACGCCGTACCAGTACATCACCAACTACAACAATTTTTACGAGTTCGGCGTGGAGAAGGGCGATCCTGCGAAATACGCGGGGCGGATGCAGACGCGTCCGTGGACGGTGATGGTGGAGGGCCTGGTGGCGAAGCCGAAAACCTTTGACATCGACACGCTGCTGAAGCTGCGTCCGCAGGAGGAGCGCGTCTACCGGATGCGTTGCGTGGAAGCGTGGAGCATGGTGATTCCCTGGGTGGGATATTCGCTCTCCGAGTTCATCAAGGAATGCGAGCCACTCGGCAAAGCAAAATTCGTCCAGTTCCTTACCCTCGAAAACCGCAAGGAGATGCCGGGGTTAAGTCAATCCTCGCTCAACTGGCCCTACTCTGAAGGACTACGCATGGATGAGGCGATGCATCCGCTTACGCTGCTCTGTTTTGGGCTCTACGGTGAAACACTCCCAAATCAGGATGGCGCACCGGTGCGCATTGTGGTGCCGTGGAAGTATGGCTTCAAATCGGCGAAGTCGATTGTGAAGGTGCGCTTTGTGGAGAAGCAACCGCACACGGCGTGGAACGACCAGTCACCGGAGGAATACGGGTTTTACTCGAATGTGAATCCAAATGTTGATCATCCGCGCTGGAGCCAGAAAACTGAGCGGCGCATTGGTGAGCCAGTCTTTAAACAGCGACGGCCTACGCTGATGTTCAATGGATACGGGGACCAGGTGGCGAGCCTTTATAACGGGATGGATTTGCGGCGGTACTATTAGTGGATTTTCGCGGGGTTGAGTCTTCTGGTTATTTTCTCGGATATTTCAGAGCAATAAGAACTCAGGGCTGAAGCCCTTCTTTCGGGGCGCAATTTTCACCGGCCTGAAGGCCGGTGCTTTTACCCTTCCTGATTTTTATGTCGAAGAGAATCATCATCTTTCTTAAAGTGCTGGCGCACATTGCCTGTCTTGCGCCGATTGCATGGCTGGTGTGGAATTTCTGGCGCGCGAGCACGGTTGCGCCCGATGCGCTCGGGGCTGACCCAATTGCAGCCGTCACCTTCTTTACCGGCAAGGGCACGCTGCGGCTGCTGGTAATCTCACTTGCCATCAGCCCGGTCCGGCGACTGATTCCGAAGCTGGGCTGGACCATCCGTTTTCGGCGGATGCTTGGACTGTACGCCTTCTTCTACGCCTGTCTGCATCTGCTGACCTACGTTTGGCTATATTCCAATTTCAGCATCGCCACGATGGTAAATGACATCACGCGGCGGCGGTTCATCATGGCTGGATTGACGGCGTGGCTGCTGCTCGTTCCGCTGGCCCTGACGTCGACGACGTGGTCGATTCGCAAGCTGGGTGGCAAGCGCTGGCAGGCGTTACACAGGCTGGCGTATGTGGCGGCAATTGCCGGGGTGGTGCATTATTGGTGGGGTGTAAAAGCGGGTGTACGAACGCCGTTCACCATTACAGTCGTGCTTGCTGTGTTGTTGCTGGCGCGTCCCGTGCTGGATTATGCGGCTCGGACTTCAAAACAGAGAACAGAAGCTGAAAAAACAGTTCAAAGCTGAGTTTGGTTCGTACCTTCCGATCCTTTGCTTCTCCACCCCAGCACGCGAACAACACGCGTGCTAGGGACCCCGGCTTCGCAAAGGATGGGCACACATTTTTGGGCGACTATTTGCAGAAAAGCATATCCTTCTTTTCGCTCAGGATGACGAACATATAAGAACCCGCGCAACTCTGGGCACGGATTCTGGTTTATACAGATTGCCGGGTAGTATTCATCTGATGATTCGCGCCACTCTATCTCTCACAGTTGTCGGTGTTGTTCTACTGTCAGCCGCAGTTGTTGCGCAGAATTCTTCTCACACTACGTCGCATCACAAGCCTCCCTCCAAAAGTGAACCTGCGCTAGCTCCACTCTCCAATGAAGAGCGGGCGCAGCAGATTCTCGACCGTTTCACCTTCGGGCCACGGCCAGGCGATGTGGCAGCGGTCACAAAAATGGGCTGGGAGGCGTGGTTCGACCAGCAACTTAATCCCGACTCAATTCCGGACACGGAACTCGATAAACGCCTCGCGGCATATCCATCGCTGACGATGGCGCCGCCTCAAGTAGCGATGAATTTCCCCGACGGCGGCGTGATCCGCCAGATTGCGGCAGGCAAGCTGTCCATGCCGCAGGATCCCATGCTCGCAGGCGCGTATGAAGTCATGCTGGCGCGTTACAGGCGGAAACAGGCGAAGGAAGCCGCAGCAAACCAGGTGGCCGCAACGCAGGCTCCGGCGCCCATCGACATGGCGAAAGATACTGCCCCGAACCAGATGACAGAACCTGCAACGCCAAAAACGAACGCAATGCAGGCCCCGCCGCCACCCATCGACATGGATGAAGATGACCAGCAGGGCGGACCCACGGCGCAAATGCTGGCCGACCAGATTCTCGGCTATCCGAAGAACCTGCGCATGCAGGCAATCATGCGTTTGCCGGTGGAGCAGCGCATGGTCCTCTGCCACCGTGTTACCGAACCGCAGCGCGGGATGCTGATGAACGATTTCGCGCCGCGCGAGCGCGAACTGTTCCAGATGATGGGCGGAGGCGCTGCGGGCATTGGCGTGCCTCAGAATGAGCTGCAACAGGCGAAGATACTGCGCGCGATCTTGAGTGAGCGCCAGTTGCAGGAAGTGATGACCGACTTCTGGTTCAACCACTTCAACATCTTTCTGCACAAGAACCCGATTGAGACGTACTACCTTGCTGATTACGAGCGCAACGCCATCCGCGCTCATGCGTTGGGCAAGTTCAAAGACCTGCTGCTGGCGACGGCGGAACATCCGGCGATGCTCGACTATCTGGACAACCGCACCAGCATAGGGCCGGACTCACTTGCAGCGAACCGGCAAAGGTTCAATCCCAAACAAGCCGAGCGCGGATTGAACGAGAACTACGGCCGCGAGGTGATGGAACTGCACACGGTGAGCGTGAACGGCGGCTACACGCAAGCCGATGTCACGAACCTTTCGAAGGTTTTCACTGGCTGGACGATTGACCATCCAGAACTGGGCGGGCCGTTTGTGTACGATCCACGGCGGCATGAGCCGGGCACTAAGAAGTGGTTTGGGCAGACAGTCAAGGAAGACGGCTTTAATGAAGGCGTACGGGCGCTGATGTTCTTGGCTGCGCAGCCGCAAACCGCGCACTTTATCAGCTACAAACTGGCGCAGCGCTTTGTTGCCGACGATCCGCCGCCAGCGCTGGTGGACCGGATGGCGCAGACATATTTGTCGTCCGACGGCGATATCAAGCAGGTGCTGCGCACGATGGTGCATTCATCCGAGTTTTGGTCGCGCGCAGATTATCGCAACAAGGTGAAGACACCTCTGGAGTTTGTCGCATCGGCGTTCCGCGCCACGGACACGAATCCAACCAATCCCGGCGCGCTGGTAGGCGTGCTGGCGCGTATGGGAGAGCCGCTCTATGAAATGCAGCCGCCGACGGGGTATCCCATGACAGCCGATCACTGGATGAACTCGGCTGCGCTGGTGGATCGCCTGAATTTCTCCATGCAGATGACGGCGAGCAAGCTGGGTGGAATGAAGTTCGATGCGCCGCATCTACTTGCTTCAGGATTGCTGGCGCAACCGGCTGAAAGTGAAGCGCCGCATCGCGGGGCTGTGGCAGAATCCATTGCCATGACGCAGACTTTCGCACCAAACGGCCAAGATAAAGCGCTCGCCCTAATGGAACAGATGCTGATTACTGGGGATGTTTCCGAGAAAACAAATTCAGTGATTCGGGATCAACTAGCGCAGACTGGATCGCAGGATGCGGGCCAGGAACTGGATATGATGGCCGCGCTCATTCTTGGCTCGCCTGAATTCCAGATGCTGTGAGCTCAACGTGCTTCGCCGGCCAGAGTACTGTAATGCCGCGCATGCCTGGGCATATCCATGTCAGCGTGTAGACGTAGCCGGGCCACCCGTTCCCAGGTGTCGTTCGCTGCATGCCTGCGGTTGCCATAGACGCGTGATTTCGCATCGAAACGGACTCGCCCATGGATGCTGCGGTGACCTGCCATGTCGATCAGATTTGAAATAAACCCCATGTCTCCGTAGTAGCAGAGATTGCGTTCCACTGTGTCTTCGGCTTCGTAGCTGACCGCCGTGGCGGTTATGGGCGATTCGGCTTCCACTGCCGGCTCAAAGAGAAAAGAATGAAAGGGCCGAAGCGTTGTGCCGTCTGTGCTGGTGCCTTCAGGAAAGAGCACCACGGTTATGCCCGAGCGCAGAGCATACTCGATGCCGATGGCCGCTTCCGTCGCGCCTGACCGGCTGCCCCGGACAATGAATATAGTGCCGCCGCAACGGGCCAGCCAACCGAGAAGCGGCCACGACCGCACTTCTGACTTGGAGACAAAAATCCGGGGGCCGGCAGCGGCATGAAGCATAATGTCGAGGTAGCTGAGGTGATTGGAGATTATGAGCCCTGTCCTGGGTGATGGGCCTTCGGTCGTGAGCGAGATGGAAAGCCGACGCAGTACCAGCGAACAGGCTGACTGCAACCATGCGGCCCGGTCTGCAAGCGTGAGACGGCGTTTGCTCACGCGCAGCCAGGCGAAGCGCGCCAATAACACGAGCAACGTGAGCAACAGGCCAGTGAGGCGAAACATGCTGCGGCTAAAGCTCTCTAATGTTCTTCGTCGGGTAGAAATCGGTTCCTCGCAGCGGGGGTCAGCTGTCGCAGGTCGAGCAGGGTGAGGAAGTCGATCGTGCCAAATTCCCGGTCCCATGCCGGTTCGCCACAGATTCGCGCCCCTACTCCAATATACGTCTTCAGCAGCCTCGGAATCTGGGGAGGATTTTCGAGCAGCGCGTTGGACGACGGCAAAACACAGGACGTGGTTGGTACTGTGTGAAATTCCGTTGCTGCAAGGAAAGGCGTTAACTGCTCGTAAATGGCCCAACCCTCCGCCGGGTCTTGGGAGTTGAGCGAGGAACAACCTATCAGATACCGTAAGCCGTGCCACTTGCAATACTGAGCGATTCCCCGCCAGAGCAAAGTCAATACTTCACTCGAACGATGGTCGCGATCAATGGAGGCGCGACCTAATTCAAGCACCTGGTTGCGGATGGCTTCATAAGGAGTGAAGTCAAATTCCTGTGCGCTGTAATATCCCCAGTGCCTCCGTGCTTTATTGCCTGACTGCATGCGATAGGTGCCCACAATCTCCCGGGACGAACGATCTTCGACAATGAGATGGTCGCAGATGAGATCGAAGCGGTCTTTGTCAAGCCCGGTAGAGTATGACGACATCAGTCCTTCACCCAATTCGATGTTAAAGACTTTGAATCGTAAGCGGCAGGCTGCGTCACGCTCATCCTCGGACATAGCAAGCCGAATCTGATATCTTCCTAATTCGACAGAAATGTGGGGAGTTAGAAGTCCTGGGGAACCGCCGGAAGGAAGCTCAAACAATCCAGGAACTGAGGACGCCGGAGCAGCTAGCTTGCGGGGCCGAACAACGCGTAAAGTAGTAAACACGCCATCATAATGCTACGTAGCTTGTAAATCAATTTGAAAGAGGCGAGAAAAGGCTGCGAATTGATCGTGAATGTTCCAATTTGGTCAATTACAAGCCTTTCGGAGAAAGGTAACCTCTAACCTGCAAAAAGTGGGTACTTTAAATCCGAATTTTGACTTGAAAGGTTCGCCTGAGTTATGAAAGCTTTAAGAGTTGGCTAAAATCTCAGGATTTTGCCGATGTTCCCCGTTACCTCTTTTTGAAAGGCTTGCACTTAAGTTAGTAAGGACAAAAGAATGACAAGAGACCAAATTATTGTTGCTATCGACGAAGAAATCGGCCGCCTGGAGAAGGTGCGCGCCTTGCTGCAAGGTTCCGGCAGCAATAAACTGTTTGCTTCCGGAGGATCGTCAGGCGTCCGCAAGAAGCGCCATTTGAGCGCGGACGCGCGTAAGCGCATCGCTGATGCGCAGAAGCGCCGGTGGGCAAAACAGAAAAGACAGACTGCCGCAAACGGCGCTAAGTAACTGAGAAAGCTTCCCCGACGAAATGATCAAGGTGCAACTCCTCCACCCAGATGCACGTGTGCCTACAGTGAACTATGCCGGTAGTGACCTGGGTTTTGACCTTTACGCGATTGAAGATGTTGTGCTCGAACCCGGTGTTCCTGTCCGGGTGCGGACCGGCATTGCCGTAGAAGGGCCGGAAGGATTTGGCTTTGTCCTGGGCGATCGTTCTTCGATGGCAGCCAAAGGCATCACCTATGCCGGCGGCCGAATCGATGCCGGGTATCGAGGAGAGATCCTCGTGTGCCTTGTGAATGTTAACCAGCCTAAGTACTCCCTGCGCGTTGCGCATGACATGCAGGGAGCCTTGACGCACGCGGAACTTCAAAAGACGGACGCCAGCGTCACCATTCGCAAAGGCGATAAGATCGCGCAGATGTCTCCGTTTCAGTCCATGACCCATCTTGAGATCATCGCTGTTGAAGCACTTGCAGAGAGTTCGCGCGGAGCAAAGGGGTTTGGCTCGAGCGGCCTGTAACCCGGCAGATGACCTCTTCGTGTAACGCCTATAAGGCGTGAGGATTCCCCAGCAGATACGCCCTCATGCTTTGGCGTTGAGGATGGATCCGGAAGTCGCCATAGCAAAGCTGTCTTAGGATAGCGTCGGGGCGCAAGTACCAGCTGGCCCAGGCCAGCGGCGTATCGCCATTCATGTCCTTTGCGTCTATTTTTGCGCCTGCATTCAGCAAAAGGCTTATTGTCTGTTCATCACCAAAAGCGGCGGCGCGATGCAGTGGAGTCTCGCCCTTGGTCCTGCAATCTCGCATGAAGGCGCCGGTTTCAACGGCAGGCTTGGCCGCCATGTTCGGATCAGCGCCGAATGACAACAGCACGTCAAGCACGCGATCGTAGACTAAGCGGTCTGTCTTGCTTAAAGCTGCATGGAGCGGCGTTTCTCCAGTATGATCGTCGGGCTGATTGACCCTGGCGCCCTGTTCGAGCAGAAACTTGCAGAGTCTCCAGTGCCCGTGAAACGCAGCGGCATTCAGGCCAAAATTCTCGCCCAGTGAATCCAACGACTCACCATGATCGAGAAGAAAGCGGATGGCGCTCACATCGCCGTAGTAAGCACAATGTTGAATGAGGGATACGCCATTATTCCCTTTGTAGTCTGCCCGGCATCCGGCTTCAAGAATATCGAAGACCAGTTCGGTACGACCGTCAACAAGTTCGCCCAACATGGATTCAAGCTTGGAGCTGTTCACCTGAGAACCTCCTCTAATTTGAATGCGAGGCCCGATTATTTCCGCAAGTAAGCGTCCGTTCCTTGAATCCAGTCCGCCCGCGGCGGCGCAAAGACATCAAGATCGATCGTGTCTACCAGCGCTTCTGCGCTGTGCTTCACGTTGGGTGGAATCACCAGTGTCTCGCCGGAATGGACCGTTACGACTTCGTTGCCATTGAGGGTGAAGCGCAGCGCTCCATCGAGGATGTAGGTGATCTGCTCATTATGGTGGCTGTGCTCGGGAACAATGCAGCCCTTGCGCAGCAGCAGCCGCGAGAGCATGGCCTGTTCGCCGTGTACGAACTGGCGTTCCAGAAGCGGGTTGAGGTGCTCGACAGGAATTGTCGAGAGCGGAGTGTGCTTCCAATTTGCAGGCATCATTTCTCCCTTCGTGAGGCGGCGCACCAATCTTACCAATCCTCAGATAGTATGGAGCCATTGCCATGGATACAGGTCTTAAGAACCGTGTTGCTTTAGTTGCCGCATCCAGTCAGGGGATTGGCAAAGCGACTGCGCTTGCTTTCGCAGCCGAGGGCGCGCATCTTGCACTCTGCGCGCGCCTGCCGCAACCGCTTGAAGCAGTGGCCCGTGAGGCTGCGGAGCGCTTCGGTGTGCAGACATTCACCCGCGCATTCGACGTAAGTGATGACAGCGCGGTTCGTGGGTTCGTTCAGTCTGCTCATCAGAAATTCGGGCGAATCGATGTTTGCGTCACCAATGCAGGCGGCCCTCCAGCTAAGCCGTTCTTGTCTACCACCATGGACGAGTGGGAGCGCGCCTGGCAGCTTAACCTACGCAGCATCGTATCTTTCGCGCAAGCCGTGCTGCCATTTATGCAGCAGCAGAAATGGGGACGCATCGTCACGATCACGTCCTACACGGTAAAACAGCCAACACCGGAGCTCGTGCTCTCAAATTCCATTCGTGCGGGAGTGATGGGGCTGGTGCGTTCGCTGGCCGGGCAGTTTGGCCCGGATGGCATTACGGTCAACAACGTCGGTCCCGGCTTTACCTCGACTGGGCGTGCGGTTGAGATTCTCGAAAAGCGCGCCGCCGCTAAAGGCGTCAGCATTGAGCAGGCCGAGCGCGATCTCTTGCAGGACATTCCCGTCCGCCGAATGGCTACGCCAGAGGAAGTCGCGGCCGCGATCGTGTGGCTGGCTTCCGTACCGGCAGCGTCCGTGACAGGTCAAACCCTGCTCGTTGATGGTGGTTCGTACCGCGGACTCTAGTAAAATAAGAAGATTGTGTTTTGTTCCACTCAGCGTAGAAAGCCTCTTCTCGCTGGATTATTTGCCGGTCTGATGTTGCTCGCGGGTTCGTCCTTACACGCAGCAAGCGGCGATGCTCCAGTCAACCCTGAACAGTACCGTCTCCGTCTCTACCATCTGCATACAGGTGAGCACATCGACGTAGTCTATCGCATTGGTGACCGCTACCTTCCCGCTGCCGTGGCCCAGCTCGATCGCTTTTTGCGCGA
Source organism: Alloacidobacterium sp. (assembly GCF_035631355.1). Classification (NCBI taxonomy): domain Bacteria; kingdom Pseudomonadati; phylum Acidobacteriota; class Terriglobia; order Terriglobales; family Acidobacteriaceae; genus Alloacidobacterium; species Alloacidobacterium sp. Next base: position 91,686 of record NZ_DASQIX010000007.1, on the reverse strand, counting down.
CCACCGCACGGGCGACGAAAAAGACTACGATCTGCGAGAGTTTGATCTGCTACACGACCTGATGACGCGGCTCGGCCATCCCAACGGCGAGATTGACATTGTCTGCGGCTATCGCACTCCGTGGAGCAACAACTGGCTGCGCGAGCATGGGCACGGCGTGGCCCTGCACAGCCAGCACATGGAAGCGAAAGCAATTGATATCCGCGTGCCCGGCGTGCCGACAGCGCAGGTGCGTGATGCGGCCCTGGCAATGCAGCGCGGCGGCGTTGGGTATTATGCCTCATCGGATTTTGTGCACGTTGATGTAGGGCGCGTACGGCGCTGGTAAACAGCTACCCTGGATAGGGCTGGCCTTTGGCTAGTACGGCTTCAAGCGTCTTGTCATATCCATAAATGTCGTCGAAGAAGTGGACGGATCCGTCCTCCTCGACGACTGCCGTGACATACAAAATCAAAACGGGAATCGGCGTGGTCAGATTCACCTGCTGATTGTCCGGGCCGGACTGCATCGCTGCCTGAACCTTTTCGAGCGTCCAGGGAGGCTGATTGCGGAGCAGATAGGCGGCAAGTTGTGCCGGTTTTTCGACGCGGACACAGCCATGGCTGAAGTCGCGTCTCGATTGCGAAAAGAGCTCCTGCGCTGGCGTGCTGTGCAGGTAGACGTTGTATTCATTCGGGAACATGAACTTTACCAGTCCCAGCGAATTCGTCGGACCTGGCTTCTGGCGAACGGTCAGCTTGCCGGCGCGCAGTTGTGTCAGCACATCATCGCTGATGGGCCCGTCGGTGATGACTTTGCCGTTGAAATCAGTCACCTCAAAGTTTTTCTTGCTGATGTAGCCGCGGTCGCGCGTGATGCCGGGGATGATTTCCCCACGCAGGATCGATGTCGGCACATTCCAATACGGGCGGAAGACGATGTACTTCATGTCCTTCGCGAATACGGGCGTCTGCGTGCGGATTGCCTTGCCCACGACAACGTTCATGGCTAAAGCGACCTTCTGGCCGGGGCCAAAGGCGCGCAGGATGAATTCAGGGATATTGGCTACGATCGGAGGCTGAGGAAATTGCGGAGGCAGCCAGCGCCAGCGCTCCAGCGCGTCCTGCAGTTGGACCACGCGCCGGGAAAGCGGCGTATTGAGTTGGCGGATTGTCTCTTTTCCCAGCTTGCCGTCGGATGCGAGTCCGTGACGTGATTGGAAAGTCTTGACGCCATTCACGAGCGATCCGGAATAGGTGGGTGAGCTTGTATCGATCGAGGTATCGGCATGGAGGTCGCCGAAGAGTCGAAGCCGTTGCGTAAGCTGGCTCACGCCGGCATAGGGGTCGCCGGGAGCCACTGTCTTTGTAACGTCCGGCACCTGCGGCCCATCGCCTTGAGCGGCAAGTTGCAGATATTTCTGCAGCATGGCCTCAGTTGCCTTATAGCCGTTATAGGGCGGCTCAACTTCGTCGAGCACGCTCTGGACATTGGCGGCATGGATGACCTTCGTGGTTACAAACTGGGGCAGGTCGTATTTATTCTGCTCGATGTCGATGCCGAAATTGAAGTGCTTCGGGTTAACGCGACCAATGTGCAGGTCGGAGATATAGCGCATGACTCCGACTGTCAACGCAGCATCGAACTGCGCGAGTGTGTCGGGAGCGGGTGAGCCATCAAGGGAATGCAGGCGGTCGGGCCAGCGCGAAGCGTCGTAGTCGTCGGGATTGAGGCCCTTCTGCAGACTGGCTTCAAGCGCCTGAATGACAGCCAACGCCTGCGGCGTGGGCTTGCCGTTATTGAGCCAGACTGGCTCGAAGTTAGACGCTTCGTAGATGTGCTGGAAATGCAGACGATAGTCAGTGAAATTAGGCCAGTGCAGGTCAGCGAGATTTCCGGCGGCTGCTATCTCATGCAAGCGCGAAGACACGGCACCAAGATCAACGCTACTGACAGGTTGGTGCTGCTGTTGCGGCGAATTCGCAGCTTGTGAGTTGCATCCAAAGGCGGCAAGCCAAAAGACACTGATAATTGCACTCAGGACATTTCGACGAACTGAAAAGAGCATGGCCTATTAAACCACCGAGGCAAAGCACTTCTAAGAGAATCCATCCGTTTTCTACAGCAGCAAAAGGGTCCCTTTGCAGTTGGACAAGGCAGAGCTATGATTTCGCAGTTGAACGCAGCGACTCTTCCCTTGCGGCCTTTTTCTTCAATGAAGAAGGGCATCCGAATCCGGATGCCCTTCTTATAGAGACTGATACAACACTTCTATGGAAGGTAGTAGCGGAACGAGGTCCAGAACATGTTGTCCGCACCATAGGCAGCGCCGTCGGGGTTCGTCGTACCACCGGCACCTGACCAGAGAAGGCGCTGGAAGTAGCTGTATTGGATGCCCTGCCGCAGACGACCATGCTCGCCGCGGTAGATGTCATACCAGTAGCCACCGACAAACTCCTGTACGTCCTTGGTCTGGTTTCCGCAGTTGGATGGGTTAGAGGGCGAAAAGCCGGTGCCGCCATTCGCATTTGCAGCGCCGCCCGGCAGCGGTTCGATATTGCAACCGCTCATGTTGGTAAGTGGCGATCCATAGCCAACTTTACCGAAGTAGCGGCGATAGACATAATCGCCACCATAGTTGAAATAGACCATGAGCCGTGGAGTTACGTTGGCTTCCACTGTGCCGATAGCGTCGAAGTTGCGCAGCGGGGCGATCTGACCGTCTGGACGCAGAGTGATGTCGGCAATGGTTGAGGAACCATAACGACCCGTGCCCATTCCGTACAGACCCTTCAATCCGATCGTCAACTTCCGCTGGAGGAAGGGATACCGGCCGCTGGCGCCAATAGCGCCGCCGACGGTGCTGTCGTTGTATGCGCCAGCAGAGGTGCCGCTAAGTGATGTCGCTGGCGGGATTGGAGCAGATGAGGCATTCGGAAATACCCGATCGCGGAAGAAGCGGGAGACACCAAAAACCTCAAAGTGACCGCCGGACTTCGGCTCGAAAGCCACCTTGCCGAGAATGTCTGGAGCGAGATTAAAGGAGTAATTTGCCAAGGTGCTGTAGAGGCCGCCCCCATTGCCAGCGGAGCCGATCACCACATTAAGTGGCAGGCTGCTGCCGGAAGGGTTCAGAGTTTCAGGGTTTTCGGCCGAAGCACCCACCCAGAACCGATCATGGAAATTCTTACTGGCGCGGAAGGCCCACTGGCGCTCCCAGACGAAACCTGCGGCGTATTGCGAGTCGATCGTGGACGGAAGAACCTCGGTGCCGGTATCGAGGCCGTGCCCGGTCTCGGTGGCAAGGGACCACATCTGGCCGCCGGTAAACTGCCATCCGTTGTTCAAAGAGGCCTGCGCCCAGAGCTGGCGCTGTCGCATCGTGTAGCTGTTGGACTGGTTGTCGTTCGAGGTAGTCCCGGCACTGAGCCAGTCGGCTTCGTAGTAGCCGGTCAGTTTCATGTTGTCGAGCTTGCCTGTAGCTTTGAGGGCGATTCGTGACTGACGGCCGGTGCCGTAGAACTCGGACAGTTGGGCTGCATTGGAGTGATTAAGAGGCACACCGTTGAATTGGGTGTTGATATCCCCACCAGTCGCGCCGCTGCGCCATACAGTTTCCGCCGCTATGAAGCTGCCAGTTGGAGACAGGGTAACGCCCTTGAAATGGATTTCGTCGGGGAATTCGATGGCTTTCTTGACCTGCGCCTGGTTCTCCTGGACGGTGGAGACAATGGATTGGGTGTTGGTCTTCAGGTCTGTAACCGATCCCTGAAGGCTGGCAACAGCCTGGCTATTCTCACTGACAGCTGTCTGCTGGGTCTGGATTGCTTGCTGCGCCTGCTGCGCCGTAGCCTGTGCCTGAGCAGCCGTTTGCTGCGCCTGCTGTAGTTGAGCGTCGCGGTCGGAAAGTTGCTGTTTCAATGACTGGATCTGGGAGCTCTGGGAGTTTAACTGCTCGCGAAGCTGTTCAATCTGCGACTGCACCGAGGGCTTCGCCGGAACGGCCTTTTTCTTTGCCGCGTGCACCGTCGGTGTGGTAGCGGTCTGTGCACTGCCGGTCATCACAAAGGCGGATGCCAGCACAAGACTTGCCAGCGCTTTCAAATTCGTGTTCATTTGACCTCTCTTTAACAAACGGGGTTCCTCTACTTACCTGACGGCCAAGGATTTAATTGACTGGATTACCGTGGTACACCCGAACACACATATTGCTTTGTCCTCAAACGGCAAATTCCCTCCTTCTGTAGTTGGGGGTTGCGGCGAATCCTGTCTTAGATTCCCAGCCAATTGTTAAAGTCCGGCGAATTTCCCGTGAATAAGCCGCGAAAACCAACGCGAAACTCAAAACAGGGAAACAAAATGTGAATTTTCCGTAAACAACACGCTTACATGGGTTTGCATCTCACCCCAAAGACTTCTTCCTCAGAAGCTACGCATAGGTGTGCGGATGAGGTTGAGCGCCTGACTCATGAGCCAAAACCAGAATCCAGGGACGCAGAATGCGTGGGCAGACCGCATTCGCGCGCTGAAGAATGTCCCACCGGTTCTCAAGATTCTTTGGGAGTCAGGACCACAGGTTGTCGCCTGGGGGCTGATTCTGCGCGTCTTTGTCGCGGTGATGCCATGGGCTATCGCCAAAGTGGCTGCGTGGATCATCAATGGCGTGGAGCACGTTCTGCGGCACCAGGGCCTGCCGAACCATTTCTGGTGGGTTGTGGGGCTCGAGGTTGGGTTGGCCGTCCTCGCGGGGATTCTGACAAGGACAATCGATTATTTTGATTCTCTGCTCGCAGACCGCTACACGCACCACGTCAGCATCGAGGTAATGCGCCAGGCAGCGCAACTTGACCTAACCACTTACGAAGATCCCGTTTATTACGACAGGCTGGAACGGGCGCGGGTACAGGCAACGGACCGTCTGGTGCTGATCCAGCAGATGGGGCGGATGTACCAGCAGATCATCACGACGCTGGTTTTTACCGGGACGCTTCTCTACTACTCACCGTGGCTGATGTTGTTGTTGGCGCTCGGTATCATTCCTTCGTTCGTCGGGGAGACGCATTTTGCTTTTCTGGGGTATGCGAAGAACTTCCGCCAGACTCCGGCCAAACGCCTGATGGATTACCTGCGGCAGGTGGGAGGCAGCAAGGAAGCGGCAAAGGAACTGAAACTCTTTAACCTGAATGAGTATCTGACGACTCGCTTCGCCGGCCTCTCAGAGCAGATTTACAAAGAGAATGTCGCGCTTTCCCGCAAGAAGCTTGTCGGCGGCGGCCTGCTGGGGATTTTGGGCACGCTTGGGTATTACGGGTCGTATGCGTATGTGATCTGGCGCGCTGTGCACGGGTACTACAGCATTGGAACGTTCTACTTCATCACCAACGCGATTGTGCAGGCAAGCTCGAACCTGCAACAGGTATTTTCCACCGCTTCAGGCATTGCGGACCAGGCACTGTTCCTGACAGACTTGATTGCGTTCTTCGAGATGAAGCCGACTGTCGATTCGAGGTCCGATGCTCTTCCCGCGCCGAGCCCAGTCCAGCGCGGGTTCGAGTTCCGCAATGTTTCATTCGCTTATCCAGGGACTGAGCGGAAGGTACTGAAGAACTTTAATTTCGCGCTAAGCCCCGGCGAGCGGATCGCTTTGATCGGCGAAAACGGCCAGGGCAAGACGACGGTAGTGAAGCTGATTACACGCCTCTATGACCCCACGGAAGGCGAGATTCTTCTAGATGGCGTCAACCTGCGCGAGTATTCGCTTGAAGACCTGCACAAAGAAATTGGTGTCATCTTCCAGGATTTCATGCGTTATGAGATGACTGCGCGTGAAAATATTGCCATCGGGCGGGTTGAGATTCCGCATACGGAAGCGGAGATTGAGAGTGCGGCGCAGAAAAGCCTTGCAGCCGGCGTAGTCGCCAAGCTGCAGCATGGCTATGATCAGACGCTTGGGAGGCGGTTTGAAGGCGGCGTAGATCTTTCAGGCGGTGAATGGCAAAAAATCGCACTGGCGCGCGCATATTTGCGCGACGCTCAGCTTTTAATTCTTGACGAACCGACGGCAGCACTGGATGCGAAGAGCGAACTTGAGGTTTTTGAACGCTTCGCGGAACTTACGGAAGGGAAGATGGCCCTGCTGATTTCGCACCGCTTCTCAACCGTCCGCATGGCAGACCGCATTGTTGTGCTCGAAGGCGGACGGCTGGTGGAAGAGGGCACCCATTCGCAGCTGGTTGCGCAGAGTGGACGATACGCAGAAATGTTTGAGATGCAGGCTGCCAGTTATCGATAAAGAACAGAAATTCATGACAGAGCAGGTACCCATCGAAGTTCAGGACACGCAGATTCCCCTGGAAAAATTGCGCGCGGTGGCACGCGCAACAACAGACGGCTGGCAACTCATCCATCAGCCAGGGAGAAGAGGCGGCTTTACGCGACGTGTGGAGGCGGCACGCGACGCACTAGACCTTCTTACCGCCGAAATAGCAGGATTAGACCGACGTCCGTCGATGGGCCCCGATCCGCTGCTGGAGATACGTGAGAACCCGCGGCTGCTGCGGTCTGTTGTGCTGGAGGCGTTTTCGATTCGCCGCAAAGCAGAACGGTTGCCGCGTGTTTTGTTGACAAGCCAGCAGGAAGAGACACGCGCCACGGCTCTTGCTGCAGCCTACCTCGATGCCGCGGCCTCGGTTTGGTCGGCAGAAGGTTTTCGCGCCTTTCTTGATGAAGCGCAGAAGACTGATCCGCTGGAACTGGAAGAGTTGTGGGCCGTGCCTACGATGCTCAAGTTTCTGCTGCTGGAATGGATATTGGCGCAGGCCAGTGCGCGGCTGCACGAGCCTGCATCGTCTGCAGCGGGGCCTGACGGAATGTTGCAAATGCGCATCAGGAGCGTACGCGATATCGGGTATGCCGGCTGGGCATCGTTGATTGAAGAGTTGGTTGTTTTTGAAGCCTTATTAAAGCAGGACCCCGCGCAGTGTTATTCGGGTATGGACTTTGAAAGCCGCGAGCAGTATCGCAAACGTGTTGCCGAAATTGCCCGTTACGCGGAAGGCTCGGAGTGGGATGTTGCCGGCGCCGCCTTGAATATGGCAGACAGAGCGCGCGAGCGACATTTCCCGAGTGAGCGATTGCGCGCGCGGCAAATGCACATTGGCTACTATCTTATCGACAAAGGCTTCGCGGATCTTGCCGCGCGTGTAGGCTATCGCCCGCCATTTATCGACAGAATCCGCATTGCGATTCAGCATCATGCAGATGAGTTCTATATTGGTTCCATTGAAATTCTAACCGTTCTTCTAATCGGGATCATTCTTCTGCCGCTAATTCCGAACCATGCGATCTTCGGCGGCCTTGGTGTGGCATTTCTTTTCATGCTACTGCCGGTTACCCAGGGTGCTGTGGACCTGGTGAACAACACAATCACTTCGCTGTTCAAGGCCCGGGCTTTGCCCAAGCTCAACTTCAGCGAGGGCATCCCAGCCGAAGATACAACGCTGGTTGTGGTGCCGACGCTTCTCATCAACGAAAAGCAGACGCGTGAACTGGTGGAGGGGCTTGAGGTCCGCTTTCTTGCCAATCCCGATCTGAACCTGCATTTTGCCCTGCTCACTGATTTACCGGATTCGATCACGCGTCCCCAGGAGAATGACACTGATCCGCTCGTGGATCTGGCGGTCCGGCTCATCAATGACCTAAACGCGCGCTATTCATCTCCTCGAAACGGGACATTTTTCCTGCTCCATCGTCATCGCCTCTTCAACTCGCGCCAAGGCGTGTGGATGGGCTGGGAGCGCAAGCGTGGCAAGCTTCTTGATTTGAACAAACTGCTGGTTGGCGCCTTCGATGCGTTTCCGGTCAAGGTGGGAAATCTGGAATTGCTGAAGCACGTCCGTTACATCATTACACTGGATTCTGATACACAATTGCCGCGGGGAGCAGCCAACGCCATGGTGGGCGCGATGGCGCATCCGCTCAATAAGGCAATCATCGATCCGAAGAAGCGCATAGTTACAGATGGTTACGGGATCCTGCAGCCACGTGTGGGTGTCAGCGTACATTCGGCATCGCGGTCGCGGCTGGCTTCCATCTACTCAGGACAGACTGGTTTCGATATTTATACGCGCGCCATCTCAGATACGTATCAGGACCTTTATGGAGAGGGCATTTTCACCGGCAAGGGGATTTACGAAGTCGCGGCACTACATGCGGTGCTTGACCGCCGCTTTCCGCGTAATTCCTTACTCAGTCACGATCTGATTGAGGGCGCTTATGCGCGCGTTGGGCTGGCGACGGACATCGAAGTCATCGACGACTATCCCTCGCATTACTCCGCTTATACCCGTCGCAAACATCGTTGGGTTCGCGGCGACTGGCAGATTGTCCAGTGGCTCCTTGGGCGTGTTCCGGATGAGTCAGGAAATTATGTACGCAATCCGATCTCGATAATTTCACGCTGGAAGATTTTCGATAACCTGCGGCGATCACTGGTTGAGCCGCTGACAATGATTCTGCTGGTGGCAGGATGGCTTGGGCTGCCAGGAGGAGCGCTTTACTGGACTGCTGCCACGCTGCTGTTGATGTTCCTGCCAACGTTTGTGCAGCTGATCTTCAGCACGGGACGCGCACTGGTCAGCGAACAGCAGGGCGCTGTGCGCGAAGGGTTGTCCGGGTTTCTGCAAAGCGCGTTTATCACACTGCTCAATCTGATTTTTCTTCCGCATCAGACGATGCTGATTATCGATGCGATTGTGCGTTCCCTGGTGCGCCGCTTTGTCACAGGTCAACGGCTGCTGGAGTGGGAGACAGCGGCGGAAGCAGAGAATTCCTCTCGACGAATTACGCCGGTTGACCGCTATCTGGCTATCATCCCACTCTCGGCAATTATTCTGGCAGTCATCATCCTTGCCGTCGAGCCTAAGTCGTTAGTCGTCGCCGCTCCGGTGCTGCTGCTGTGGGGATTTTCCGGCAGCATTACGCTCTGGCTTAACCATGCTCCGCGGGAGCAGCGGCAACAGCTAACCGGCGAGGAGGACACATTCCTGCGTCAGCAAGCGGCGCGCATTTGGCGCTACTTTCATCAATTCGGCGGCGAGGAGCACCACTATCTGATTCCGGACAATGTGGAGGAAGACCGGCTATTCGAGGCAGCGCGCGTGTCACCAACAAATCTGGGACTTCTGCTGAATGCGCGACAGGCTGCATGTGAATTTGGCTTCCTTACGATCCCGGAATTTGCGGAACTGACGCACGCGAGCCTTACAACGATGACGCGGCTTGGGAAATTTCGCGGTCACCTCTACAACTGGTACAGCACACAGACTCTGGAACCGATAAAACCGGTCACTGTTTCGACGGTGGACAGCGGGAACCTGGTGGCATCGCTTTATACGCTACGCATGGGCGCGCTGTTCCTGCTGCGAGACCCGCTTATTTCGCAGCGGCACTTTGATGGATTCATCACCTATTGGCAACTGCTGAAGCTACATGTTCCCGCGCTTGCTCGAAAAGGCGCGCCTGCGCCGCCTGCGCATGGCGCAGGCTTTGATACATGGGCCGCATGGCTGCTGGAACATGAAGCTTCCCTGCTCGACGATGCTGTGGAGCTTGAAGGAGAGGCCGTATGGTGGGCTGCGGAGGCGCAACGACGTGTCGCCGCTTTAACCGCAATCCTAAGGGAGTATATGCCGTGGCTGTTGCCTGAATTCGCGTCGCTGCGCGAGCTTCCGCAGATTGGCCTGCGCGAAGAAACGATGTTCCCCTCGCTTGGCGCAGCAGCAGACTTCGCTGCACAGCTTGACTCCCGTCTCTCGCGCGCATGGGCCACGCGTGAGGATGAGGCGCACGTCTTCCTGGGTGAACAGCTGCGCTCGCTTCTTCCTAGGGCAAAAGAGCGGCTTTACAACCTAGCACAGAGTTTGCATGTGGTTTCCGATGAAGCGCACAGGCTGGCGGACGAGATGGATTTCTCTTTTCTCCTGCAGAAGGGGCGTTTGTTGCTCTCAGTCGGCTATGACGTGGAAGCAAAAAAACTGAATGCGGCGTGCTATGACATGCTGGCGTCGGAGGCACGCATCGCCGCTTTTATTGCGATTGCAAAAGGCGACGTTCCACAGCAGACGTGGTTCAAACTTGCCCGCACGCACACGATAGCCTTCGGACGCCCGGTGCTGATCTCATGGACAGGCACGATGTTCGAATATCTGATGCCATCATTGTGGATGCGGAGTTATCCGGAAACACTCGTTTCCCGCACGCTGGCGGCGGTGGTCCAGGTGCAGCACAGTTTTGCACGTGAGCACCGCATTCCATGGGGTGTTTCGGAATGCGGATACGCGCAGAAAGACAGCGGAGGCCATTATCACTATCAGGCCTTCGGAATACCACAGATCTCATTGAAGTGGGATGCAATGGCTGGGCCGGTTATTTCGCCATACTCAAGCTTTCTCGCGTTGGACGTTGATACGACAGAGGCGCTGCGGAATTTGAAGCGAATGGCCGGGCAAGGATGGGCTGGCGTATATGGCTTCTATGAAGCTATTGACTACTCGCATTCAGTTCGTAACCCACAAGTAGTTCGGGAATGGATGGCGCACCATCAGGGCATGTCGTTACTGGCTATTCTCAATCTGCTCGATGAAGACAAAGCAAAGCAATGGTTCCACGCCAACCCAGAGCTGCAAGCGACCGAGCTGCTGCTGCACGAAAAGCCTGTGAGCGAAGCAACTCTGCGCGCCGAGTACAAACAGTTTGCACCGCGACGCGTCAAAGTGGCTTCGTTTAAGAAAGCCGGTTGAGTTTTAGCTTGCGAGCAGTTCTTTCACCCCCTGAATCAGGGCTAGCGGATTGAATTCGCTATGGATGATTTCGTCGGGGCAAGAACTCTCTTTCGAGATTCGATAATTGCACACAAACGCAATTTTCTGCTCCGGGTCCTTGCGTTTGATGTCATCACAGAGTTTCTCTGCTTGCGGAATACGGCCGTCGCCATCAACGTCGACCACCACCAGATCGAAGCGCGACTTCGCGAAAAGTTCTTCTGCTTCATTGATGGTTAACGTTGAAACGACGTCGTATCCCTCAAGCTTGAGGATGCGGTCGCGTAGTTCGCGAATAAGATCGCGGCTGCAGACGTGGAGGATAGTTGGGGAGGGCAGGGTCACGCGCGTAGCATAGCAGAACGAATGAAATTCATACTACAGGGCACTTAGCGATCTGCCTACTTTACTGAACCTGAATGGGCAGCGAGTTCAACGGGCATGCCCACGGCCGGGACGAGCATATCTTCCTTCCGCATGACCAGGTTGGTTGCGTTCAAACTGGCGAGTTCGAAGCCATGCCCGTGGGTGATGGCGTCCGTCGGGCACGCCTCGACGCAGTATCCGCAGAAGATGCAGCGGTTGTAGTCAATGTTGTAGACCTTGGCGTAGCGCTCCGAGCTTGAGATGCGCTTCTCGGCGGTATTCTCCGCAGCTTCAATGTAGATGCAATTCGACGGGCAAGCCGCCGCGCACAGGAAGCAGGCGACGCATTTTTCCAGGCCATTTTCATCGCGCTGCAAGACGTGCGCGCCACGGAAGCGCTCTTGAAGCACTGCCCCGCGCGTCGGACCAGGGCCATCAGGATAGTTCTCAACCTCCGTAGGCTGGAACATTTCCCGGAAGGTGATGCTCATTCCCTTGCTGATGGCCGCGATGTTGCGCACGATGGACATATCTGTATTATACGATGCGTGCGAGGTGATGCTTTGCGGGTTAAAGGACATCTGTGTCCGGAGCCGGATGGCCGAGCGTACGGCACATCGAGGCGATCTGGCCCTTGTGATGAAAAGCATGGGTCAGCGCATGATGGATTACATGTGCGGGCGTACAGCTGATTTCGAACCCATCGTATGCATGCAGTCTTATTTCTTCATTCAATTGCTGGTCCGTCAGGCCTGATAAATAAGCATAGGTCTCACTCTTTACTTTCCCCTGCAAAACCTTTGCATCCTGGATCGCTGGGTAATCAGTAATGTTCCAGCCGTCGAAAGAAACTGCTTGCGCTCTGTGTATCCAGACTGCTTCGCATTGCAGAATGTGAATGACCTGCTCGCCGATGGTCGGGAAACCAAAACCGTTTAGTTTCGTGTTATAGCTGCCCTCAGGCAGCGTTGCGATGTGGTCGAGCATTCTCCCGAGACTGGAGTGCGCCCAATCATGAAATTTGTGGATGCCATCCAGAGTAAACATCTTCCTGTCTCCTCATGACTTGTCTGAGCTATTCGATTCCTAGTTTCTTCCAAATCGCATCCACGCGAGACTTGGTCGCGTCATCCATTTCGATCATCGCTGGCCAGGGGCGGGTAAATCCTTCAGCGGCCCATTTGCGGGTGGCGTCGATGCCCATCTTGCTGCCGTAATTGGGCATGCGAGAAGCATGGTCGAGTGAATCGATCGGGCCTAACGTGAACTGGATATCGCGCTCTGGGTCGATGTTGTTGGCAACGCGTAGGGTCACTTCGCGCAGGTCCTGCACATCGCAGTCCTCATCGACCACGATGACGCATTTGGTGAACATGGCCTGTCCCATCGCCCAGATGCCGTTCATGACTTTGCGCGCCTGTCCGGCGTAACTCTTCCTGATTGAGACGATCATCAGGTTGTGAAATATGGCTTCGACCGGCAGGTTCACGTCCACAATCTCGTGTAATGTCAGGCGCATGAGCGGCAGAAAGATGCGCTCGACGGCCTTGCCCATCCAGGCGTCTTCCATTGGCGGCCTGCCTACGATGGTGGAGGCGTAGATCGGATTTTTGCGGTGCGTGATACAGGTGATGTGGAAGACGGGGTAATCCTCTTCCAAAGTGTAGAAGCCGGTGTGGTCGCCGAAGGGCCCTTCGCGGCGGAGTTCGTCTAGCTTCACATAGCCTTCGAGAATGATTTCAGCGTGCGCGGGGACCTCGAGATCTACGGTCTCGCACTTCACAAGCTCGACAGGCTTCTGGCGCAGGAAGCCGGCGATCATGAACTCTTCTACTTCAGGTGGCGCGGGGACGATGGCAGCAAAAGTTGTTGCTGGATCCGTGCCGATGGCGACGGCGACTTCGAGGTGGTCGTTCACTTCGCGAGTGAGCGTGATATTTTGCGTTCCTCCAGCGGTTTCAGCCATGGCAGCGACCTGGGCTGATGCGTTGTTGCCTGCGGCGGCGCGGAGGCGCTCGCGGAGATGCTCTGCGGCGTTTTTCTGGCGCTGCCAGTGCATGCCGGTGGTCTGTCCGTCGTAGACCTGCATGCGGTACATGCCGACGTTGCGTTTCCCTGTTTTCGGGTCTCGTGTGACCACGCAAGGAAGAGTGATGAAGCGACCTCCGTCATGCGGCCAGCATCGGAGAACGGGGAAGTCGAGAACGTTGAAGCTCTCTCTGAGAACGACTTGCCTGCAGGCTGCGTCTTTGGCGGCAATGGCGTTTGGGAAAAATTTCCCGATGTCGGCGAGCATCGGAAGCATCTTCAGCTTTTCGAGAAAGCCTTCGGGTGATTTCACGTCGAGCAGAGCGCGGATGCGTCCGGCGACTTCATCGAGCGAATCGACATCAAGCGCCAACCTCATGCGCCGCTCGCTACCGAACTGATTCATCAGGACTGGAGTGCCGGGATGACCCTTGACGTTTTCGAAAAGCAGGGCCGGACCGCCGTTGGTGGATTTGGAGACGCGATCGGTAATCTCGGCGATTTCGAGGATGGGGTCGACTTCTTCACGGATCCGCTTCAGCTCTCCAGCTTTGTCGAGAGCTTTAATCCAGTCGCGCAGATCGTCGTAGGCCACTTTGTCTCCCTTCGGCAAACACCTATGTTACTCGAATGTAGCCCGGCTTCTGCTGATTTGCTGTGAGGATCGTTATTGGATGGCTTGCTTGTCTGCTGATGCGAACAGCGCATTTTCGGCGATGCGGTGACGCGGCTATTGGTTGAGACGGTTTGAACCTAGAAGGTTGCAGCCAGTCTCTGCCTCTCGAATGCGTGAGCGACAATGGCAGAAGGCCAACACGTCGAAACGGAAAACTGGGCCATCCGAAATAGAGCGGACCATCCGAATCCATGCCACTTCGAAACAGTTACGGCGGCAGCTAAGGCTTTTCGGGCTGTGTCGCTTCCGGCACGGTTACGCCTTTAGGTTTGTGCGCGTCGCGGGAGACGGTGGCGCGCCCTCGTGTTGCCTTTCTCTCCGAGCGGGAGTGGGTGCCGTCCGGCACCGCAACTGGTTGAGGGGCTATATGCGCTTCCGAGGCTGCGCCAAGCCCGCTGCCCGGTGCCGACACATGCATGACAGTATTGGGGAATGTGTGCTGGTGCGAGTGCTGTACGCTGCCTATGACGATGGCGCAGCAGGCGAGCGCCGCACCGGCTGAGGCGAAGACAACCCGTTGGGCAAAGAAGAAGCTGCCTAGCTTGTTAGCGAACTTCACGCGCACCGGTTTGAGCTGCAGACGCGCATGGACGCGCTGTTCCAGATTTACCGGCGGCTGTGTATGCGCGAAGATGCGCAGCGCAGCGTCAATTTTCTTGTCGGTGTTGTTTGCCGGGTTGTGGGGTGTATTCATCTGCTACTCCTCTGCTTTGCCAGGAGTCCGGCAAGCTCACGGCGAGCGCGGAAGATGCGGGAGCGGATGGAAGATTCGGTGGTGGAGCAAATGTCCGCGATCTCGGCGGTCGATAGCTCTTCCAATGCAGAAAGCAATAGCGCCTGGCGCTCCTTTGCCGGCAACTGATCGATGAGCACAAGGATGCGCGCGTGCTCCTGCGCCGAGATAGCTTCGTCATCGGCACGACGCTCAGACGAGGGCATTGTGCGCACTAGGTCGGCGATGTCTTCGGTCTCTGGTCGCGCCTTGCTGCGACGCTTGCGGTCGAGGGACAGATTCCAGGCGATGCGCACAAGCCAGACACGCACGTCGCGGATTTCAGTGAGCTTGTTCTGGTGTTTCAGGACACGGAGGAATGTTTCCTGCACGATGTCTTCGGCGTCGACAGCATTTCGTGTCACCGAATAGGCGACGCGATAGAGCGTCGTCGAGTATTCGGCGACGAGCGCGGTGATGATTTCGCTCACGTCTTCCCGGGTTTTCAAGACAAGTTGAGTGTAAAACCACCCGGTTGCTTGTGCTTCGAAGGAACTCATGTCTCTGTGTGACTGACGGAGAACAGGTCTTTTGCGCTCATGAAAAAGCAGGAGAGTGAACCGGAGGTGAATGTACACCTGTCTTGCTATGCTGGCTGCGATGAGACGCCGCGAATGGTTTGAGCTGCACGATCACTGCCTTTATCCGGGTGTCCTGCGCGATATGGTGACTGACGCCCTCGAGGCGATCTGGAACTATACCAATAGCTATCGCGTGATCGTGCCGCGGCTGCGGACCGCGATCGAGGATTCTGGAACGCACCGGATTGTCGATCTGTGCTCGGGTGGAGGCGGACCGTGGATCCACCTACAGCAGCAGTTCGCAATAACAGAGAGATATCCAGTCAGCGTTTGGTTGACGGACAAGTATCCGAACGCAAGGGCCTTGGCTCAATCGCGGACTGCTCAGGAAGTGGACTTTTATTCAGACCCTGTAGATGCACGGCAGATTCCGGCCGACCTCGAAGGCTTTCGCACGATCTTCTCCACGTTTCATCATTTCAATCCAGAAGCCGCGCGGGCGATCCTGGCTGACGCGGTGAGGCGACGTCAAGGAATTGCGGTTTTCGAGGCAGCGAAACGCAATCTTCATACGATGCTGGCTACAGTGGGGATACCGTTGTTGAACTGGTGGGTCACGCCGCGCATGCGTCCATTTCGCTGGTCACGCATGGTATGGACATATCTTCTGCCGATTGTACCTCTTACGTTGCTGGTCGATGGGATTTTGTCGTGCTTGCGGGCCTATTCGATTGAGGACTTGAGTGAGCTGACGTGTGGCCTGAGCGACGGTCAATATCGATGGGAGATCGGCGAGCAAAGCGGCGGAAGAATCAGGATCACATACCTGATCGGTACACCATTGAAATTTTCTGCTTTCGAAGAGCAAAAAATTTCTGCTATAGCTGCAAAGAAATAGCAAAGGCCCACGCTTGCGGGCCTCGTGTAGATGGGAGTAGCAACTTTACGGCTGCGGTTGGGCGGTTGCGCCCTGCAGCTTCTGAGTGGCGATTTGACCGGCTGCTGTAGTCTTATCCTGGTCCTTAATTTCAGCGTAGAGGCGCTTTGCTTCGGCGGAGTTCGTCATCTCGTATAGCCCTGCGAGTTGCAATTTGGCCATGCTGGCCGGCACAGTTACCGTGGGCTTTGCGATGAGCTGCTTATACAGGTCAATAGCCTGTGCATCGCGGCCCGTCTGATGATAAAGACCCGCAAGCGCCAGCTTAGCCAGAGCTGCGATGCTCTGGTCATGTGAGCCCGCGGCCTGCTTCAGGTCATTTTCTCCAACTGAGGTCTGACCCATGTCGATGGCTGTCATCCCGGCCAAGTAGCGGGCATTTGCGCCTGCCTTGAACCAGCCGTACTTATCGGCGACCTCCTCGAAGAGCGGATGCGCGTCCTTGGCGCGGTCGGCCGCGGTAGCATACGTCTTCACGCCGGGTTCGGCGGGCTGCCCCGGCTGCGCTAGTGGTGTGCTGTAGATATTCATGGCCTGGCCAAAAAGGTTCTCGGCCCGATCAGTGCGGTTATTGTACGTAATCACACCAGCGAGAACGATGGCGATGACCGCGACTACGACGATCGACCATTTGATGATTGCAGAGCGGTGTGCATCCAGCCAGTTGATGCCTGAAGTGGTCGCCAGAACGAAGCTGTCCTGCTTAAGCGCGTGACGTGTTTGTGTATCCACGAGTTTCCTTCAAAGATCCTTTAAGGAAGGGGACTGGCAGGCAGGGAAATGGTGCTGTCTGCTTAGATAGTTTCAGTCTAGCAGCGGGGTATTAGCGGGTCAAACTGATGCGACCATCCCTAAAATGGAGCACATGGAGGAGACAGAGAATCTGAGCCTAGAACTGATGACGGCCGATGACTGGCCAGCGGTGCGGACGATTTACATTGAGGGCATCGTGACAGGAGACGCCACCTTTGAAACGTCTGCTTCTGGGTGGGAGGCGTGGGACGCCGCTCATCTGTGCACGTGCCGCCTTGTCGCGCGTCTTTGCGATGAAACGATTGGCTGGGCAGCACTTACACCTGTGTCAGGCCGGTGTGTTTATGCAGGCGTAGCTGAGGTGAGCATTTATATCGCGAAGCGCATGCGCGGGAGGAAGGTAGGGCAGCGACTGCTCGCGGCGCTGGTTGAGAAATCGGAGGAACAGGGAATCTGGACACTACAGGCTGGGATTTTCCCGGAAAATATAGCCAGCATTGAAGCCCATAAACGATGCGGCTTTCGCGTAGTCGGCGTGCGGGAAAAGATGGGCAAAATGAATGGCGTCTGGCGCGATGTAGTTCTTATGGAGCGGCGGAGCCGGATTCTTTGAATTGCCGATAATTGAATATAAAGGGGCTGCAATTAACGCGGTCGGTATAGAAAATCACGATTCCAATGTGCGATCACGCCGGGAATGGTTCTGAGCGGTCGCGAAATTGAAATGCCTTGGAGCGGGTTGCGCAAAACAGGAACAAGGCTCCCCGAGTTGATTATGGGAAGCCCTGGTTAATTGCGAGCTCTGTTGCTGGCTTATCTGTTGTGGTCGTAATCGTCTTCAGGGGCCAAGGCAACGCCACGGAATACCTCGCCGGCGCGAGCCGAACGAATCGTTTCGAATCTGTCGAGGTGGCCGTTCTTTGCCGGTTGGGTAGCACTGATGCTATCAGTAACTTTCACCAGTTTGTTGGGATCGGCGCCGTTGTCGCCGTTTTGGCTGATCGTGGACGTGACAGCGTAAATCGTGGCGGTGCCGTCGTGGTTGACGACGCCGATGATGTTGCGGCATCCGCCGGTCGCGGGCTCGATCGACGCGGGATAGTTCGGGACGCCATAGGACACGCCAAGATTGAGTCCGTTCTGGATGACGTACTCGCGTACCCAGGTTTGGTTACCACCTGGCGTCGTGGTGAGGGCCCACTTTTGGAGACCGGCCGTCGCCAGTGTACCGGCGTCAGCAACGTTCGCCTGCTCATTGATCACTTGATTCTGTGTGTAAATCAGGTCGCCCTCGTCACAAACGTACAGAGTAGTAGCATTGGCGAACCAGATACCAAAAGGATAGCTGCCACCCGGGCTGTTTGTGCTCGCAGCGGTGTTGGGGAATCCAGGAAGGATAGTGTAAGGTTCGTTGACGGTGCCGCCGGCCGGAGCGTTGGCTGGGGTGGGCAGAACGCCCGGAGTCCCGAGCTGATAGACGGTGTTAATGCCGTTACCGCCGCTGCCCTTTGCGACGTACAGGGTATTGTTAAAGATCGTCATACCGCGGAAGTTGGTGTCTTTACCGGGCTTATCTCCCGAGAACACGAAATAGGAAATCATGTTGTTAGCTGGCGGGACATGCGGTGCGGTGAAGGGAATGAACAGTTCGGCGCCCGTGGAGTGGGAGAGATTGAAGCCAAGCTGCGTTATCGGCATCTGCTTCTTCGAAAGCCCGCCGCTGTTGTCGTTTCCAACTGAGTAATACAGCCAGTTGTGCGCCTTGATCACAGCGCGTGAGTTGTCGCCGCTGTAAGCATTGCCTTCGGTGTACGAGATGTGCCCCCAGGCGTCTACTTCCGCAATAGAGCGGTAGTAAGCAGTCGGATTGCTTGCGCCCGCATAGCTCGCGACCGCTGGATTGGTCGGGTCACAGAGGCCCGGCGTACTGGAAGCCGAAACGTCGATCAGGTTTGAGGCAGTCGGCGAGATGGGGCCCACGTTCGTACCCTGCGTGAGGATGTTGGTCGTCGGATCCAGGGTGAGGGTCGGGCAGCCGGGGCCACCACGATAACCCATGAAAGTGAGGCTCCTGCCGTCCGCCGAGCGATTCAAAGCAAGCTCGGATTTGGAACTGAAGCTGGTCACGATTTCGTCACTGGGAACGTGAAGCGTACCAAGCAAATCGCCATCCTTGCTGAGGTTCCAGAGAACGATGGGTGAGGAGACCCCAAAGCTCCCATCTGTGCTGGCGTTGTTCCAAACGTTGTGACCATCGCTAACATTGGGAAATTCGCCGTTATCGCTCGCATAGCCGCAGGTCACCGTCACAGCCGTCGTGGTCGCAGACGGCGTTTGGTTTGTTGAGAGCAGCGGCACGTTGACGATGGCAGGGTTAGGATTTGTGGCCGGGCCGGTGTTCAGGCAACCGTGCGGTAATACTTCGCCGGGAGTAACCGTGTCGGCATTCCCAATGTACACTGTGCCGCTCAAAACGATGCTGCCACGTGCAAAACCGTGGAAATCGTGATCGTGGTCATGGTCGTGATGAAAGTCTTGTGCCTGAGATGCCAGGCCGCCAGCAAGATAGCCCAGACACAGCAGGGCCGCGCCCGCAGCAAGCATGCTGCGGAGGCTCGTTCTGGGGAGCTTTATTGTCATGTGGTCTTCTCCTGAAATGAGCGGACACGATCGCAACCCTGTCATGCCGCCAGAGCCAGACGTTAGCAGCAGGTTGTTAAGGGGGTATTACTAGGAAGATGGCAGGCATTTTTTCGCAGGGATTTGAAATGCAGAAATAACGATTGAGGACGGCAGCCAGATTGCAGGAACACAGTCAAACAAACATCGCGGAGGGCAAACGCCCTCCATATCTCAGGCGGCGCGGACCGGGTCTTCAATCTCTCCGTTTTCGATCTTCTCCTGACAATCAATGCAATAAGGGGTCCAGGGTACGGCTTCAAGGCGCCTGACACCAATGGGGTTACCACAATGCAGGCATTCTCCATAGCTGCCCTCGCGAATTCGCTCCAGTGCAAGTCGAATCTGCGATAACTGGGAATGGCCGGTTGTCCCCTGTGTAAAAAGCAATTCCTTCTGATAGGAGGACACTGCCTGATCGGCGACGTCCTGTGTTGCTTCGGCTGCAGCCTGACGGCCTTGTTCTACTGCCGTCAACATATTGCGTTCCAACAGCGCCTGTTGCTCGCGCAGCTTTTCTCCAAGGCGCTGTACATCGTGGGAAGTCTGTGTCACTTTCCTTAAACTCCTTTACCTGATCATCCTTGCTCTTTTCGCGAACAGATATTGGACGCAAGATGCGCGAAAAAAGATTTGCGGTATTTGTATTTTTGCTTCCCACCCGTTCAAGCGCCCTTGATGCCATAACTATTGCCGTTTACGCTAAAGAAAGCCATGTATGAAGATTTTCATGTGACAGACCGCTGGACCGGCGAGGGCTTATATTGCCGGTGGAAAGCAAACATTGTTGCTATAGCCACCCGCCATGCCGATGCAGTGGATGTTCGGTTTGAGGTGAATAAACGCCCGGTGTGGATTGCCATGCCGTGCGAGGCATGGGTAGAGCAAAAGAAGCGGACAGGTCATGTGATTACGGACCAGTTGGCTGTACAGATCGCCGGGCACTATTTAAAGAAGGCCATTGAATCCGGCTATGACAACGGGCGCGAGATGTATACCATGAGTATCGATGAAGTTTTGGAGCATCTTGATGTTGTGCTGCATGAGGCGGGGCATACCAGCAAGCTGCCGACTCTGCCGGCGAACGACGACGCGCAGCCTGTTCCATAAGGTGGCGCCAGACAAAATGAGAGAAGGGCCGCAGATACCGGCCCCCTTTTCATGCCTGTAAATCGAATTTGATCTAGTAGCGTCCGCCGCCGCGCGGTTTTCTTGAATCGCGGCCTCCCGCCTGGGCCTGATAGCAGGCCTTGCAAAATACGGGACGGTCGCCGCGCGGTTCGAACGGGACTGTGGTCTGCTGACCGCATCCTGCACAGATCACTGACGTTCCCTGTGTCGCGTTTGACCGGTATCCGCCGCCCCCGCCATAACCACCACCTTGATGGTCATTCTTCTTTGCCTGACGGCATGCTTTGCATCGCTTTGGCGCGGAATAGCCGCGCTCACGGAAGAACGCCTGATCGGCGGTTGAAAATGTAAACTCCTGACCGCAATCGCTGCAGATAAGTTGCAGGTCCCCAGTCATAATCGCTCCTTTAGCTGTATTCGTTCCCGTCTGGAGAGTTCCTGCGCCTATTTCACTTATCTACTCGGTACCCTGGAGGAGATCGTCAGAAAGTCTGAGCAGCGGTTCGGTAAGTCGTGCCCTATTATTGCATCCTTCGAGAGAATCGGAATTAATTTAATTACTTTAATTACATGGAAGCCAGCGTTTGCCGGATGCCCTCTTTGTAGGGCGTTTTTGGCAGCGAGCCGAGCAAGTTTTTCAGGCGCGTGTCGTCCAGAATGACAGGCGATGTTTGCAGGTAGTGCATCTCAACCAGCTCGCGCACCATTGGATTGAATAAGCCGAAAATGCGGAGCATCGATTTCCCAGCGACAGTGTATTTCGGCTTGCGTCCCGCTTGGGAGAAGATTTCATCCGTCATCTCGCGGACTGAGGTGACGCTAGCACCGCCCAGGTTCCACGCGCCGCCCCATGCCTTCAATTCATTGATAAGTCTCGCGATCAATGTGCCTGCGTCAGGTATGTAGACAAATTCATGTGGAGTGTCGATGGGCCCAATGAGTTGAGCGCGCTTGCCCGTTTTCGCCGCTTGAAAAGCGCTCCAGAGAAAGCTCTTATCAACACCAGGACCGTAGAAATCAGGCAGCCTCAGGATAGCGGTCTGCATCTTTCCTGTATCGTGTGCTGCAAGGACAAGATCTTCCTGCTCCTTGCGCATACGGCCTTTGAACGTATAACGTATGCGGTTGTCGCGGATGGTCTTCGCTGACGCGTTCACTCTGCGGTTTACCGTATGGATAGACCGTGCCGATGAGAAGAAGCCTCCTGACCCCGGCAGCTATCGCTCCGTCGATGGTCTTGCGCATGAGTTGTGGATGCAGTTCAAATTGCCAGTAGTTGACGCCAACCATATAGATCGCGGTTTCTACGCCTGTCAGAGCAGTGCGAATTGACTCTGGCTCATCCGGGTTCCAGATGGCAAGAGGAGCAGAGCCAAAAGCTTCGCTAAGCGATTGCTCTGATCTCCCAATGACGCGGTATGATGTTGCTTTTGCGCTAAGAGAGGAAGCGATCGATTTACCGAGAGAGCCGGAGGCGCCAATGAGAGCAACAGATTCCATGAATCCTTATTGTATAAACGCCTGTTTTGATTGTGACTGTGCGAATCGCAGGCCCGTTGTTTTTGCCATTCTCCTTTACTGGATGGCACAATAGACGGTTTGCCCTAAGGAGCGTATCTATGGGAGCTGCCACTTTGGCAACCGACATGCGAACTCTGATTGAAGGACCTCATGTCCACCGGAACCTTTCCACCCCGCAACTGGTGGAAGCGGCGATTGCGCGCGGTGAAGGCAGACTGGCTTCAAATGGCGCGCTGGTGGCTCTGACCGGAGCGCGCACCGGCCGCTCCCCCAAAGATAAGTTCACAATCGAGGATGATGGGACGCGCAACAGCGTGAACTGGGGCAAGGTGAACCAGCGATTCGATCCGGCCAAATTTGAAGCTTTACTGGATCGCGTGGTAAAGCACATGGCGGAGCGCGATCTGTATGTGATGGACTTGTACGCCGGGGCCGATCCCGTTTACCGCTTGCCGGTAACGGTGATTGCCGAGTACGCATGGCATGCACTCTTCGTGAAGCAACTTTTTGTGCGTCCGCAACTCGCGGAGCTTGGACGGCATGTGGCGGAATTTACAGTTATTGCCGCGCCGGAGTTTGAAGCCATTCCTGAACGCGACGGGACCAAATCGGGGACCTTCATTCTGGCGGACTATACGCGCAAGATCATGCTTATCGGCGGTACAAAGTATGCGGGTGAAATGAAGAAGTCGATCTTTGGCGTGATGAACTATCTACTGCCTGGACGCGACGTTTTCCCCATGCACTGTTCAGCCAATGTTGGCCCAAATGACGAAACAGCGCTGTTTTTTGGGCTTTCAGGGACAGGCAAAACAACACTTTCTGCGGATCCAACTCGGCGGCTGATTGGCGATGATGAGCACGGCTGGGGCCCGGCAGGTGTCTTTAACTTTGAGGGGGGATGCTATGCCAAGTGCGTCGATCTTTCTGAGGAGAAGGAGCCGCAGATTTATCATGCCATCCGCTTCGGAGCGGTCCTGGAAAATGTGGTGATTGATCCGATGACGGGCGTTCCCGACTATTCCGATATTCGTTATACGGAAAATACACGCGCAGCCTACCCGATCGAATTTATTGAGAACGCCATGATTCCGGGCATGGGCGGCCACCCGAAAAATGTGCTATTTCTTACCGCTGACGCTTTCGGCGTGCTTCCGCCAATTGCGAAGCTCACGCCCGAACAGGCAATGTATCACTTTCTTTCCGGATACACAGCGAAACTTGCCGGAACGGAAGCAGGACTGGGTAGCGAGCCTGTACCCGAATTCTCTACATGTTTTGCGTCGCCGTTTCTGCCGCTTGCTCCAAAGGTATATGCGGAGATGCTTGGCCGCCGTCTGAGGGAACACAGTGTGGCGTGTTGGCTGGTCAACACGGGATGGACTGGCGGCGCTTTTGGCGTGGGCAAACGTATGAGCCTGAAGCGCACGCGAGCCATGGTGCATGCTGCGCTCGACGATCGATTGGCGAAGGCCGAATATGTAACCGAAGACGCATTCGGGCTGTCGATTCCCACGTCATGTCCTGATGTTCCGTGCGAGCTGCTGCATCCGCGCAACGCATGGGGTGACAAGAAGGCATACGACGCGCAAGCCCGTCTACTGGCAGCGAAATTTGAAGACAACTTTGCGAAGTTCGACGCTCCGGAAAATGTGCGCGCTGTAGGGCCGAAGGCGCGCCACTAACCATGTTTGTCCGCAAACTGAGAGTTGAAAGCGTGAATGCCGCAGGAGAAGCTCGTCTATGCCCGATCGCATGGATCGATAATTTTGCCATGCGCAACTTCACCAATGACGCAATTTTCGATGACACGCTGCCCGTGGAGAACGGTCTGTTGGAAGCAGGTTTTCGCGTGCCACTCGATCTATTGCAGGCTGCAATTGAGGACTGGTTCCGTCGCAAAACCTATTTGAAAAAAGATGAAAGGCTGCGAGTGACCGAGGTCAGAACGGATAGTACTCTAGATACAAGACCGTCTCGAACGGAACCGGCTGTCCGTCTTTGATGCTTGGCTCAAAGACAAGGTCACGCACATACTTACGCGCGGTTCCCTCGAGATGCTTGTCATCGGAGTCGACGATAGATTCCTTTGTGACATGGCCCTTTTCATCGACAGACAGCGCGACCTGAATGTTGCCATAACGCGCGTCTGAAAGATCCATCGGTTTGGATTTGGCGATCTTGTACTGGCTTTGCGGAGAAGGCTGCGACGGCGTGTCGGGTATTTCCATGAGGTGATCAGGGAATTTCTTAATCACGTCGACACTACCGGCTGCGTCAACCAGCAGCTTCTTGTCTTCATAAACACGGATCGTGCCCGGAGCGGTGTGCGAGCCAATTGTCAGCCACTGGTCATACATGATGGTGCGGTTGAACATCTGCGCATAGGCAAACAGGCGGATCATCGGATTGAAACAGATTGCCGTGCCCGCATTGTCATTCGCGCATAGCAGCGGCGCGCCCTCAAGTTGCTCCGGCTGCATTTCTTTCACATTCTGCGGCTCTTTGCTGAAGCGGTCTGCCGCCGCTTGCGGAAATTCCATGACCCGCTCGAAATCGAAAATCTTGAGCGGCATGTCGCCCGTGGAGTGTTGCCAGTCAACATGATCGCGGAGGTTGCTGATACGCGTGAACTGAAAATCGCCAGCCTTGATGTCCACTCTTTGATACATCACCGGATCACGATAGATGTCATATGTTGCCGCGCTTTCGTGGCCGTCGCGGTCATACAGCTTCAAGTCATAATGGATGTGGTGTGGGATGTCAGTCGGAGAGGACCCGGCGAGGAGCGACTTGGCATGTTGCAGCTCTTTGTCGTAATTTGTGTTCTGCATAACTTGCGCATGCAAACACAGGAACGCCAGCGATGCCATGATAAGCACAAGGGTTGGAATAGATTTGCGCATCGGTCGCTATGGTAATTTCCTACGGCATCACAGGCAACCTTAGCCGGTGACATGAGTAGACGCCGGTCTGGACTACACGAACGGTATCCTCTGCATCTCACTCTCTGTTCGTCAATCTGTCTACACCGAGGTATGTCATGAAACTGGAAACAATGAAAGATCTTCTGCTGGACGAACTGCAGGACCTGTATTCCGCTGAGACACAGATAACCAAAGCCCTACCAAAAATGGCCAAGACTTCATCGAATCCAGAACTGAAACAGGCTTTTGAGAGCCATTTGAAAGAAACGGAAGGGCATGTACAGCGGCTGGAGAAGATATTCAAGCAAATGAACGAGAAGTCGAAGGGGAAAACCTGCGAAGGCATGAAAGGTCTGCTTAAAGAAGGCGAAGAGCGCATCAAAGAAGGCGGGGAGCGGGAAGTGGTGGATGCGGGGCTTATCTCCGCGGCGCAGCGTGTCGAACATTATGAGATTGCAGCATATGGTTCAGCGCGCACCTTTGCGCAGATGCTGAATGAATCAGAAGTAGCCAATCTGCTGGAGCAGACGCTCGAAGAAGAGAAGTCCGCCGATCAGAAACTCACCCGGATTTCCCAAACTGTAAACCGAATGGCTGAGGTTGCTTGATCTTGCCTACTGCACTTATCCTCGATCGGTCCGGATTGCATGTGTGCCATCCGGACCATTCAGTTCACAAAAGCCGAGGTGAATGAGATGTTCTTACTTTTCGCATTGATTCTGGTCCTTGCCTGGATTGGCGCATTTGTGATGTTCCACGTCGCGGGATTTCTCATTCACCTGCTGCTGATCTTTGCGATAATTTCCGTCATTGTTCATTTTGCGCGCGGCGCCCGGGCCAAAGCCTGACGACGCGCGTAGTGCTATTCGTTGTAGTGCAAGAGGCTGAAGACATCATATTCCTTAAACTTATCGCGGCCTTTCAGGAAGTCGAGTTCCACCGCGAATCCCAGGCCAGCAATATGTCCACCTAGTTGCTGCACCAGCTTCACCGTGGCCTCCATTGTTCCTCCCGTGGCGAGCAGATCATCGACAATGATGATGTTCTGGCCCGGCTCGATGGCGTCCAAGTGTATCTCCAGCGAGTCGCTTCCATATTCCAGGTCATAAGTAACGCGCGCTACCGGGGCGGGCAGCTTGCGCGGCTTGCGGACAGGCACGAATCCCGCGTTGAGACGATAGGCGAGCGCTGGGCCGAAGATAAAGCCCCGCGCCTCGATTCCAAGGACGAGGTCGATGTCGCGGCCAATGTAGTGCGCCGCCAGCGCATCGATGAGATGCGCGAAGCCAATCTTGTCTTTAAGTAGAGTAGTGATGTCATAGAACAGGATTCCCGGTTTGGGAAAGTCGGGGACGGTGCGGACGAGCGCCTTCAGTGGCTCACAATCGAATGCTTGATTCATGCTGGCGTTACCAGGCTCCTTCTATCTGGAATGGTCCGAGGTCTTTGCCTTCCGTGTCGTCGAGTTGGTGCTCGATGATTTTGTCAACTCGGCTGCCACGCGACCCCTGTTCGAGCAGTTCGCGCAGCGTGGCCAGATCGTCGGGTTCGCCGGCGGCGAGGACCTCGACATGGCCGTCCTCGGTGTTACGCACCCAACCGCGCAGGCCTAGCGTTCCAGCTTCGCGGTGGACGTACCAGCGAAAGCCGACACCTTGCACGCGACCTTTGATGAGGTAATGACAAACCATGGCGGATAGACCGAAGACAGTGTTGCAGATGCGAACTTCTGGTGCAAGGTGGGTCACCTCGAAGGCAGCACACGATGATTCGGGCTAGGTATGCAGGCTGCTGCGCATGCATTCTTGCCGTGCGACCAGGTTTGACAACACCGTTACTCCGAACAGCCGGTTTTCATAGGGACTGTAAATAATGACAGTTTCGGTATTTTTTCATTCGCCGTACTGTGTTGACATTAGACGCGTTATTGGCCGGCTGCAGTCAACACCTCAATTCGAACGGTTGTCGCGCTGCTACGTTTGGCTGGACTGGCGAGGATAAAGCACGATGCGATGGACGGCAAAACTGGAGCGCCTCCTGTTGGCCTTCGGCGGATTGCTGCTCTTCGTCTATGCGTTAGCTCTGATCCATGGATTTGTCCTTTCACGAGTTGCGGTCGAGACATTTAAGAGCCAGCAACTGCTGGCACAGGAATTGCAAAGAGGAGCTGAATCGCCAGCCAAGGCACCCGATTTTGCTCTTTGGTCAGCAAAGCGCATTCAGGGCTATCAGGAAAGTCTGACTTCTCAATTCCAGCCCGCGATGGCGCTGCTGCGCATTCCGAAGATTCATCTCGAGGTGCCGGTTCTGGAGGGGACTGACGATCTCACCTTGAATCGCGCAGTCGGGCACATTGGAGGTACAGCCGAGCCGGGAGAAGCTGGCAACATCGGAATTGCAGGACACCGGGATGGGTTTTTCAGAGTGCTGAAAGATGTCACCACAGGGGATACGGTCGAGTTAGTTACTCAGAAGAAGACAGTCACATACCTGATTGATCAGATCACGATTGTTGATCCGAGCGACGTGTCTGTCCTCGCTCCGCGAACGCGTCCTTCAGTCACGCTTGTAACTTGCTATCCATTCTATTTTGTGGGCAGCGCGCCCCAGCGATATATCGTGCAGGCGTCACTTGTGAGCCAGGATACGAAAAGCCAGAACACCAGCGATGATGCAAAGTTTTAAAGATCGATAAATTGGGAAACACAAACAAACCGCTGTGTGAACAAGCGGAACTATGGGCTACAGCTCCAGTTCCGAAAGCCAAACAAGGAGAGTACGCAATGAACCGAGAAAACACATGGATGCAACAGTGTTTTGTGCTTACGGTAGGGGCTGTTTGCCTGACCTTTGCCGTGAGCGGCAGTGCACAGGTGCAAACCGAATCGAATACTACGGCCGGACAGGCCACCAAGACCGTAAAGGTCGAGAGTGCGCAGGTGGTCTATGTCAGTGGGAACAACCTGGTAGTAAAGATGCCGGACGGTACGCTTCGCGATTTTAGCAACGTGCCGGAAAGCGCCCGTGTCGAGGTGGATGGCCAGCAACTTGGGATCCATGACTTGAAACCGGGCATGACCCTCCACAGAACGATCACTACGACCACAACGCCGAAGGTGGTTACCACCACCCAGAGCGTGACGGGCAAGGTATTTTATGTGCAGCCGCCCAACACCGTTATTCTGACTCTGGCGGACGGAACAAATCAGTCGTTTAAGATCCCCAAAGGCCAGAAATTCAATGTAGACGGACAAATGACGGATGCGTTCGGACTGAAGAAAGGGATGACTGTCTCGGCGACGAAGGTGGTCGAAGAACCGATTACCCAAGTGCAGCAGACGGCGAAGCTAACTGGCACAATGCCCCCTCCTCCGCCCCCGCCGCCGGCAGACGTTCCAATACTAGTCGTAGTAGCTCCGCCGGCACCTGCTCCCGCTGCCCCCGCCGTAGCTGAAACTGCCCCGGCTAAGTTGCCAAAGACGGGAAGTGAATTACCGCTGCTCGGCTTGCTCGGAGTGTTAAGTCTCTTGTCAGGGCTCGGGCTGAGAGTCATTCGTAAAGCCGCGTGATTCCATATTTTTCTGGCTGGCCTGCTTGGTGCCTTTGAGGTGGCGAATGAGCAGGCCATCCTTTTTGAGGTATGACGTGCCCCTCTTTTTCATGGCTGCGTCACGATGTTTAAGAAAAGGCTATATCTGGGCTTATGGGGGAATAACAAAGTGGGAGTACATTTTATGCTCGGTTAATAATCCGGTCAGGCAGAAACAAGGTGGTTTCTCACCGCGTATCGGACGAGCTCCGCGTTGCTACGTGCGCCCAGCGTCCCCATCATACGATACTTGTGAAAAGCTACAGTTCTGGTTGTCATCTTCAGAATGTCGCCAATTTCCTTCATCTGTTTTCCCTCAGCCAGCAACTGCAGGACTTCGCGCTGTCTTTCAGTCAAACGCTCCTCTTCGTCCTCCAGTTTTGTTGCTGTACGGCGAAGATAATTGACATCATCCTTGCAGAGAGTTTGAGACATATACGATTTTCCGCGCAGTACTTCGCGCACAGCCGTCACCATTTCAGATGCAGCACAGGTTTTTAGCAGGTAGCCTGAGGCTCCTCGACGAAATGCTTCGGCGGCAAGGTCAATCTCGCAGTTCATGGTCAGAAATACGAGCTTGACCGCAGGCAAAAACTCTTTCACCTGCTGGCTTGCATCCAAGCCGTTAAGAATTGGCATTGCAATATCTACAATAATGACGTCCGGCTTGAATTGCGAGGCGGCTCGCACCATCGCGCGCCCATTATTCACAATACCCACTACTTCAAATTCTGTTTCAAGCAACTTTCTGCATAAGTCTGCCACCAGTGTATGGTCGTCAGCAATTAGAACACGAGGACGGTTACTGGGCATGACAATCCTCCTGGACCTTAACTTGTACGCAAGTTTGACATCGCTGAAAACTAGGAAAAGTCCTAGATGTCGTCGATTAGGAAGACAGAGACGGGGAGACGAAGCGGCGGTTAGAAAGCGCCTCATTTATAGCTTTGGTAAGATCGCTTACCATCCGCGATTTGGTGACATAGCCGGCTCCCCCTTCAGCGAAGCACTGGCGAATGAACTCAGCATTCTGATGAACCGTCAAGAAAATGAGCTTGGCGGTCGATCCCGCCTTCTGAAGTTCCTGAGCAGCCTCAATCCCAGTAAGGACTGGCATCGTGATGTCCAATACAATCACATCGGGTTGAAGCCGCCGCGCTTCGCTGACTAGGGCCTCTCCATCATTGACAGCTCCGACCACTTCGAAGTGCGCCTTCAACAGGGATACTACTCGGTCCAGCAGGGGATGGTGATCATCGGCGAGAAGGACTCGTGGCCGCTGCAAAGGATGCCTCCCTTTTTCGGAAGCTTAGGCACTTGAATGACGGGTTCAGGTCCAGTGATGGTATTACCGTCAATCATAGGTTGGAGCACGTTATAGTAAATTTGGTTGGCGTTGCCATCTGGGAAAACTGATAGTTCTCTATCTGAGTGGATCAGAAGAAATCAGATGGCGATTGAGTGCAAACAGCACCAGTTCCGCATTATTCTTCAAGTTAAACAATTCCATGATGTGATATTTGTGGAACATGACTGTTTTCTCGCTGACGCTGAGAATGTCAGCTATTTCCTTCATGGCGCGGCCTTCAGCGAGCAGCTGAAGGACCTCCTGCTGCCGGGGGGTCAACTCCTTTGAATATTGCCGGGCGCGGGCCTCCCGAATTGCCCAATTTTCGGGACGGAGTTTAGCAGTCACATATGATCTGCCTTGAAGCACTTCAGAAACTGCCTTCAGCAATTCCGATGCCGCGGCATTCTTAAGCACATATCCCACCGTGCCCAAATTAAGGGCCGCAGCGGCAAGGTTGGCATCATCTTTCATCGTCAGAAAGACAAGCTTTGCGGACGGGAGAGATAGTTTTAACCGTTCTGCTGCGTCCATCCCGTTTAGCAAGGGCATGCCAATGTCCAGAATTATGACATCCGGCTTCAGGTTGGATGCTTCAACCAGCAATGCTCGACCATCGTGGACGACTCCAACTACGTCGTAACTCTTATCGAGTAGCGAACGAAGGCCTTCAGCGACGACGCTGTGGTCATCGGCAATCAGAATACGCGGACGCATCGTAGATTGGTTTGAACCCTGCATATCACGCCTCCTGATAGCCTCTGTTCGCCAGGACTGCTCAGACGCTCACTGGCAAATTTAGCGGCAGCCATGCATCAATTCTTGTTCCTTCTCCAAGCCGCGAGAAAATCTGTAGATGTCCACCCAAAAGTCGCAAGCGCTCCTGCATACTCCGAATACCTATGCCGCTATTGCTTGAACGCATATGTGGATCAAAGCCGTTTCCGCAGTCGGAAACCGACAGACGAAGACCCTCATCGGTTCTCTCTAAAAAGACCTCCGCCTGATTGGCGCCACTGTGCCTTTTGATGTTCCGAAGGCTCTCCTGCACGATGCGAAAAAGGCAAAGCGCCAAGTCACTTGGTATCCGGGATGGGACATTCTCATAATCGAATTTGACCTGGACTCCCTGTTGATTAGTAAACTCCTCACAGAAGACGGTCAAACCTGCAACGAGACCAAGGCTTTCAAGAGTAGAGGAATGTAAGCTGTGGGACAATGCGTGCAGATCCGCGGCAAGTTCGCTGACATAATTCCAAAGTTCACGAAGACGTCGAGGGCCATCTCCATTTAACCGTCCGATATTTTCGGCCAGTTCTTCCAGATCTATGGCAAGGACTGCAAGCCGCTGATTGTAGTCGTCATGGATTTCCCGCGCAATCCGGCGACGTTCGTCTTCCTGCGCCTCGATTAATTCACCAGTCAAATTGCGGAGGGCTTGTTCCGCCAACTTACGGTCAGTGATATCCCGAATGATGACGGTAAATAATTTTCTTCCGTCGGCCTCAGTGTGGGAGATCGATGCTTCGATAGGGAATTCCTCTCCGTTTGCGCGAACCGCACAGAGTGCACCCAGTGCGCCTATGGCGCGATTGGTAACGCCGGATTCACCGAAGCGATGGATATGTACCTCATGTTCCGAGCGGAAGCGTTGTGGAATGAAACGATCGACAGGAGTGCCGACGGCTTCGATAGCCGCACAGCCAAACATCTTCTCCGCCGCAGTGTTGAACAGCACGATCCGTTGTTCCTCGTCGACTGCGACAATGGCGTCCATCGCCGAAGCGACAATGCCAGCAAGTTTCTCTTCGCTTGTATGAAGTTTTTCTTCAACCTTTCTTCGCCTCGCCCGCTGCCACAACAACCCTAAAATCAGCAGCGCCTCTATCAGGATCACAGAAAGGCCAACGATGACGATATAAACCTTGTCGAATTCCCAGAAGATTTGCCGCGAGTGAAGAATGATGCTGCCCGAGGCATCGTCGACTGCAAACACTAGAGCGTTTGCGGTCTGCGCAACCAGCGGAACTGCGTGCGTGAATGTCGCCGCAACCGCGAGCAGAAGCAACATGCCTGTTGCCGGAGTTCTGTGCGGCCTTTGGTCTTGTATCCAAAAGACATAGACCAAGTGCTTGGCAAGCCAATGCCAGTGAATTGCGTGCTGCTTCATGGAAACTGACACGAGAAGCCTCCAACTAATTCCAAAAAGTTGAGGACTTAAAGGGCCCAATTCCAACGCAATTTTGCGGAACAAATGGATCAGATATTCACCCTACGGCACCGGCTGAGACTGACAAGCCAGATAAGACGCCAGCAGGGAGGCCAGCGCCTAAGATATTAGCAGATTTCCACGATAGCTTCTTAAAGGTTTGAAAATATTGACATTACAATCCAGGGGTTAGAGTGGCGCGCTCTGTTGGTTTCAGGCTAGGGTTGGCCGAGGTTCATCTGAGCAATCGCCAGAGCCGGCACTGGGTGGGAACCAGTTTTGGCACTTCCTCACAGGTACTCTGCTAAGTGCAACTATCGCGTAAGTCCAGACAATAAATGCTCATCATGTACAGTCGATGTGATCTGCAAGATGTCGGTAAATGCTCAGGTCGGACGGTTCACCCTAAATTTATGTTTTAGCTCCGATTTAACAGCAAGGCATAACCCTCATTAAATCATGCACTAAAGTTCGATTTCACTGTCCCGCAACCTGCTGTCGAGTCATCTCAGCCATCACTGCTTTAGGGGCTTGCATAAGGTCCTCAGCTTTTAAGCGTGCAAAGACATCAAGAACGCGGGCGATCAGCCCCGTCCAACCCGTCTGGTGGCTTGCCCCTAAACCGGCACCATTCTCCCCGTGGAAGTATTCGTAAAACAGGATATAGTCGCGCCAGTGAGGATCGTCCTGGAACTTCTTTGTTCCTCCATAGACGGGGCGATTTCCATTGGCGTCTCGGAGAAAAATGCTTGCAGTCCGTCGAGCAATCTCCTTTGATACTTCAAACAATGTCATCTGATTTCCCGAACCAGTCGGGCACTCGACTTTGAAGTCAGGGCCATAGAACGGATACATCAACAACAGTGAGCGCATCAACAGGACATTCACCGGCATCCAGATAGGCCCACGCCAGTTGGAGTTGCCGCCAAACATGCCTGTGTTCGATTCCGCTGGAAGGTATTGAACTTTGTATTCCTGTCCGCCGAGATAGAAGACGAACGGATGGTCAAGGTGATATTTGGATAAAGAACGGATGCCGTATTGGCTGAGGAACTCGTTCTCATCGAGCATATAACCCAGGACGCTCTTCAGTTTTGGCCTGTTGCAGGTCGTCAGAAGTCTACGCCCCATATAGCCGCCTTTCTCTATGTCCTCGGCTGAAGCAATCTTCTGAATTACCTCCGGGTGGCGCTTACGGAACAAATCCACCATTTCGACGATTCGCGGGTGCCTCGCGAGAGTATCGTGCTCAAGTACGGTCGTTGCGCCTACTGGGAGCAGACCTACCATCGAGCGAATCTTCAGGCGCATGGCATCGCCGTTGGGGAAATGAAGCAGATCGTAGAAGAAACCGTCTTCTTCATCCCACATCTCGTCGTGGCAAGCGCCGATGCGGTCCATGGCGTAGGCGATCCACGCGAAATGTTCGATGAAGCGGTAGGCGATCTCCTCATACATCTGGTCGTAGTCACTCAGTATGAGGGCAATCTCCAGCATGCACTGGCAGTAGAACGCCATCCATGCAGTGCCGTCGGCCTGGTCAAGGTGGCCTCCGGTCGGTAGCGGCGAGCTGCGATCAAAGACGCCGATGTTGTCCAATCCGAGGAATCCGCCGGCAAAGACGTTGCGCCCGGATGGATCTTTGCGGTTCACCCACCAGTTGAAATTCAGCATCAGCCCCTGGAAGGAACGTTCAAGGAAGCGTATGTCGGCGCGGCCTAGTTCCAACTCGATTCTGTAGAGAAACAGCGTCGCCCAGGCATGCACGGGAGGGTTCACATCGCCGAAGTTCCACTCGTAGGCTGGAATCTGACCATTGGGATGGGCATAGAGGTTGCGCAGCATGAGCAGGAGCTGATCTTTCGCAAAGTCAAAGTCGACCAGCGAGAGAGCAATGGTGTGAAAGGCCAGATCCCATGCCGCATACCACGGGTACTCCCACTTGTCTGGCATGGAGATGACATCACTGTTCAGCATGTGGAACCAGTCGGAATTACGGCTGTTGCCTGAGCCTGATCCCGTCATGGGATGTGAGTTGTGCTCGATGAGCCATCGATCGAGATCGAAATAGTAATATTGCTTGGACCACAACATCCCGGCGAGCGCCTGGCGGTGAACGCGATGCTCGTCTTCGCTCAGGTTCGTCGGAGTAATGCGTTTGTAGAACTCATCCGCGTCTTCAAGACGATTCCTGAAAACCTGATCAAAGAGGCTGAATGCGTCGTTCGACGGCTTTGCGCTGAGGCGCAGACGCACGACCTTGCTTCCTCCGGCCGGAACTTCGAGCACATAGTGAGCGGCAGCCTTGGTTCCCTTCTTCTCGGGATTCACTGCATCGTGCGCGCCTGAAATTACATACTGATGGAAGGCATCTTTGACGTAAGGGGATGCATTCGGCTGTCCCCACAAACGATTGTTATTGGATTCGTTCTCGGTGAAGAGAAGCTCGCATGCGTCTTCACATTGCAGGGTGTAATTTCCGAGCTTCGAATGAGAGGCGTGAATTTTTCCTCCGTCGATCTGTCCCAACACAGGCTTCGGCTCACCCTCCTCCCATGTCCAGGTATTGCGGAACCACAGTGTCGGAAGCACATGGATGGTTGCTGCTTCCGGGCCGCGATTGTGGACGGAGATTTTTATCAGCGTATCTTCCGGGTCGGCCTTGGCGTATTCCACGAAGACATCGAAGTAGCGGTCTTCGTCGAAGATGCCTGTGTCGAGAAGCTCGTACTCAAATTCTTCGCGGGAGCGATGTTTGTTGGTTTCGACAAGATCGCTATAGGGATATTCGGCCTGCGGATACTTGTACAGGTACTTCATGTACGAGTGAGTCGGAGTGCTGTCAATATAGAAGTAGTACTCCTTGACATCTTCACCGTGGTTGGATTCGCTGTTCGTCAGGCCGAACATGCGCTCTTTCAGAATCGGATCGCGGCCGTTCCACAGAGCGACGGCGAAGCAGAGCAGTTGCTTATCGTCGCAATACCCTGCGAGCCCATCCTCACCCCAGCGGTATGCGCGCGATCGGGCCTGATCGTGGGTGAAGTAATCCCAGGCGTTGCCGTCCTTGCTGTAGTCTTCACGCACCGTTCCCCATTGTCGCTCGCTGAGGTATGGTCCCCATTTCTTCCACGGAACGCCGTGCTCACGAGCATCATTCAGCCTTTTTTGTTCTGCAACCTCAATATAAGAAAGGGGTGAACGGGTTTTTTCGACGGGCTTCATTTGTTCTCTCCTCTATTCCAGCCGGCGAGTTGTGCGCCGATCAATGCAGGATTCTTGCTTTGAGTTTGATATTGACAGGCAGAACTTAGACCGACAGCAGAAACGTCTTGTCCGACCAATTCCAAGTCGGGTCAAGCTTAGAGGAATTCTCTGGAGGCTCACACTGTCAGAAATACCAGTTCATTGGTTCCCAATAAAGGAAGATCATAAGCGACGAAACCAAGATTTGTGGGGTTAACGGGCTATAGGCGCGCCCGGCGCGCCTGGGCATGGAAGCGAGAAAGTGCAGAGTATGCACAGGCAATCTCTTATTGGCCCAATTGAAGGAGATATATGACGCGGAAATGGAGATTCGAAATCCTGCTCCTCTTACTTGTCATATTTGAAAATCCGGATCGGGCCCCAGCCCAGGCGAATCCGTCAAAGAAACTTCCCAGCGTTGTAATTTTGGCTACCGGAGGAACCATCGCCGGGGCTGCTCCCACTGGGACTCAAGCGTCTTATACATCCGGCGCGGTGACCATCGATGCAATGCTTGCGGCTGTTCCCGGGATCAAGGATATCGCCAACATAAAAGGTGAACAGATTTCAAATGTCGGATCGCAAGA
The DNA here is from genome assembly GCF_035631355.1 of Alloacidobacterium sp. Classification (NCBI taxonomy): domain Bacteria; kingdom Pseudomonadati; phylum Acidobacteriota; class Terriglobia; order Terriglobales; family Acidobacteriaceae; genus Alloacidobacterium; species Alloacidobacterium sp. The sequence goes on along the minus strand of NZ_DASQIX010000007.1, from coordinate 55,596 downwards.
TATGACGTTCGAAATCATGCTTACACTGGCCAAGCGAATCAATGTCCTGCTGTCGCAGAACGATGTCGATGGCATTGTTGTAACCCACGGCACGGACACAATGGAAGAGACTGCATTTTTTCTCAACCTTGTAGTAAAGAGTGAGAAACCGGTAGTCCTGGTGGGCTCGATGCGGCCCTCAACTGCGCTCAGCGCGGATGGGCCATTGAATCTTTTTAATGCAGTTGGTGTGGCGGTCGATCCGAATGCAAAAGGACGAGGAGTGCTTGTGGTTATGAATGACTGGATTCACGGAGCACACTCTCTCACCAAGACGAGTACAACCGCTGTTCAAACCTTTATGTCTCCCCTGCGCGGCTTGGTTGGTATTTGTAACTATGGGAAAAACGATTTCTTCAATACGCCACCTTGGAAGCACACGACTGGAAGCGAATTTGACATCGCTGGCATTTCCAGAATGCCTCGTGTGGACATTCTTTATGTTTATGCGGATATGTCTCCAGATCTGATTGATGCTTCTACGGCAAATGGCGCAAAGGGAATCGTCATCGCCGGAGTCGGGAATGGAAACATGAACAAGGCATCGCTGGAAGCCGCGGAGAGAGCCGTCAAGAAGGGGGTGGTGGTAGTCAGAAGCAGCCGCGTAGCAACAGGAAGCGTCGGACGTAACGTGGAAGTGAACGATGATGAAATGAATTTTGTAGCGTCTGACGAACTTAATCCGCAAAAGGCTAGAATTCTGCTGGCCCTGGCCCTGCTTAAACCACGCTCCACCTCAGAAATCCAGAACCTGTTTTACATCTACTGAGCAGTTGCCCACACGTGCACCTCTCATTGGAACTTGGGGTAGGCAAAACATGGATACCAGAAATACAGTTCAGGTCTCGCCTCAGAAGCCCGGCAGCCAAGTTACAAATACTCGAATATCGCAACGTGTTGCCTCAATCGACTGGATGCGCGGGTTTGTTATGGTGCTCATGGTCATCGACCATGCTTCGATGGCATTCGATGCCCACCATTTAGATAACGACTCCGCGATATATGCGGGCGCAAGCACGATGGCTCTCCCCGCGGCGGAGTTCTTCACACGGTGGATCACGCATCTGTGCGCGCCCACTTTCGTCTTTCTCATGGGAACCTCTCTGGCCATAAGCGTGGAACGCCGGGTAGTGAAGGGCTTCGATGCATGGGAAATTGATAAGGGCATGCTGACGCGCGGCCTGATCATTGCGCTTCTTGATCTGACTGTCATCTCTCTCGGTTCCGGCCACTGGAATTTTGGTGTGTTATTTGCAATAGGCACATCGATGATCTGCATGGTACCTCTTCGACGACTGCCCACATGGGCGTTACTATTTGTGGCCGTCGGCTGGATGTTCCTTGGAGAGATCGTGACTGGCTGGGTCTGGACACCGCCCGGCAATTCTTCTGTGCCGGCTGCGTTAACCGTGGCGAACTATGCAAGCGACATCTTAGTCATCAAATACCCGGTGATTCCCTGGCTGGCCATCTCAGTCCTCGGTTGGGTATTCGGCCGGCATCTCATTCGTTTCGCTGCCGGTCAGAGCACGGTTTCGGGGCGGAATGTATTGTGGATTTGCGGCATCGTGAGCCTGATCATGTTCGCAGTAGTGCGGGGTTTTGCCGGTTATGGCGACATGTTTCTACATCGCTCGGACAATTCCTGGCAGCAGTGGCTGCATGTCAGCAAGTATCCACCGTCGCTCACTTACTATTCACTGGAGCTTGGCATTCTTTTCCTCTGCCTTGCCATGCTAAGGGCACTCGAATTGCGCATCGGCACTCGCGAAAATGGACCGTTCTATGTGTTTGGGCAGACCGCAATGTTTTTCTATATCGCGCATCGTCTGGTGCTGGAAGTGCCAGCAACGTATTTTGGCCTTCGAGACATTGACGGCATGCGTGCTACGTACGGTGTCTCCGTCATAATGCTTATCCTGCTCTACCCGGCGTGCCGCTGGTATCGAACGGTTAAGGCTGCGCATCCGCGCTCAGTTTTAAAGTACCTGTAGCCGAATGTATCAAGAGGATTTAGGGATGCATCTCGAATCCAGATAGCGACAATCGAAGCCACTCGGGAGGTGCGAGTGAGTCAACAAACCGGCACCGGAAAATACGAACAAATGTTGACAAAGTGCAAGAACCTGAAGCCGGTTCCGACCGCAGTGGCACACCCTTGCGAAATGTCTGCCCTATCAGGCGCGGTTGAGGCAGGGAACCTCGGACTCATTGTTCCCATCTTGATCGGACCGCGCGACAAGATCGAAGCAACCGCCGAATCTGCGGGAATCGATATAAGCGGATATGAAATCGTGGATACTCCCCACAGCCACGCATCTGCGGCAAATGCGGTGGAATTGGTGCGGGAGGGCAAGGCAGAACTCCTGATGAAGGGCAGCCTTCACACGGACGAGCTAATGGCTGCAGTCGTTTCGCGCGAAGGAGGGCTTCGCACCGGGCGCCGAATCAGTCATGTGTTTGTCATGGATGTTCCCACATATCACAAGGTGCTGTTTGTTACTGATGGTGCAATCAACATCGCTCCCACACTGGAGGACAAGGCAGACATCTGCCAGAACGCAATTGATCTCATCATCGCGCTAGGTCTCAAAAGGCCTAAGGTTGCAATCCTGGCGGCGGTTGAAACAGTAACCTCGAAAATGCCAGCCACGATAGACGCCGCTGCGCTTTGCAAGATGGCTGAACGAGGACAGATCACGGGCGCAGTTCTCGATGGTCCGCTGGCATTTGACAATGCAATCAGCAAGCAGGCAGCGGGTACGAAAGGCATCCACTCTGAAGTTGCCGGTGATGCTGATATTCTTCTGGCTCCGGATCTCGAAGCGGGAAACATACTTGCCAAGCAACTAAGTTTCCTTGCGAACGCTGACAGTGCCGGGCTGGTATTGGGCGCGAAAGTACCGATTATCCTTACCAGTCGCGCCGACAGCGTGCGCGCTCGGATTGCCAGTTGTGGAGTGGCAATGCTGGCCGCTCATGCACGCCGCAAGAAACGATAGGTAACTATGGAAGACTACACACTTGTGCTCAATGCCGGCTCATCGAGCCTGAAGTTTTGCTTCTTCCGGCGGCTCGACGAAAAGAATTGGGAGGTTGCAGCCCGTGGCCAGATTGAAGGTATCGGAACCGTACCGCAGTTTTCAGTAAGAGACGCTCAGGGCGCCGTGCTCGTGAAGAGCAATTTAACCGCAACGGTTACGGACGGACAATCTGCGATTGAAGCGCTGGCATCGTGGCTCCGTTCGAAATGGGCAGGAGCGCGAGTATCAGGTGTTGGTCATCGCGTTGTTCACGGCGGCGTTCAATATGACCGGCCGGTGCTGCTGACAAAGCAAATTCTTCAACAACTGCATGAGTTAGTTCCTCTGGCCCCATTGCATCAGCCTCATAATCTGGCGGCAATAGAGGCCGTCTTCAATCGTCTACCCGATGTGCCACAGGTCGCATGCTTCGATACGGCCTTTCATTCCGGCCATTCCCAAGTCGCAAACCTGGTGCCACTGCCGAGTAATCTCTGCAAATCAGGTCTGCGGCGATATGGCTTCCACGGTCTGTCTTATGAATACATCGCATCTGTTCTACCGGAGATATGCCCGGACATTGCCAAGGGGCGGGTCATCGTCGCCCATCTTGGAAACGGCGCCAGTCTGTGTGCCTTGAAAGACGGGAAAAGCATAGACAGCAGTCTGGGCTTTACCGCCCTTGACGGATTGTGCATGGGAACGAGGCCCGGTGCACTTGATCCTGGTGTAGTTCTGTATCTTTTCCAGAGCCTTGGACTGGCAGCCAAAGAAGTCGAAACCATCCTCTATAAGCAATCAGGTTTACTTGGGATTTCCGGTATCAGCAATGACATGCGTGATCTTCTTTCCAGAAGTGAGCCAGAAGCCTGTCTCGCGGTGGATTACTTCGTGTATCGCGCAGTCAAAGAAATCGGCGCCCTGACTGCTGTCCTGGGCGGCATCGACGGCCTCGTGTTCACTGCAGGTATTGGAGAAAATTCGCCAGAGATTCGCAAGCGAATCTGCGTAGCTTCTTCATGGCTGGGTCTGGAACTGGATGCACAAGCCAATGCCAGTGGAGGGCCGAGGATCTCGACTCAGCAAAGCAAAATTTCGGCATGGGTAGTGCCGACCAATGAGGAACTGATGATCGCGCGACATACATGGTTGCTACTTGGATTGATGCAGCCGGTTTCCTGACCGGCAGAACAGGGAAAGCCCTGTCATAGCTATCGCCTCCTCAAACCAGATTGAACAGAGACAATGATTTCACGATGGCACGGGATTCAGGATCGGTCTCTTGTAGAGGGAGATCAACGTTCGTGATTTTTAGCCAGCAGAACTACGATTCCTCGGTAGGCGCGAAGCCGTTGAAGAAGTCTGCACACAGTTTCGAGGCAAAGGTCTAAGAACCTTCTAGCTGCTTGCGACTAATACTTGGGCCCTTCGCCAACTACAGATCTGACAACCAGCCAATACCTACTGTCAAGATTGACAGTTCACACAATGAGGTAAGCGCCTTAGCATCGGTGTGGATTCGCGAAAACGATGAGATTTGTACTGCAACAACTAACGTTGAAGCAAGAGCAGGGAACTCGATGGACTGGAGATTGGATATGAAGAAAATTTCATTTATCTGGATGGCTCTGATGCTCATGCTTGTGAGCAGTGCCATCGCTCAGGATGTTCGCTACAACTTCGACAAAGACACAGATTTCTCGAAGTTTAAAACGTATAAGTGGGTCGCCCTCAAAGGTGCGGCCACAGTCAACGACCTGGTTGATAAGCAGATCAAGGACACTGTAGATGCTCAGTTAGCGACGAAAGGGCTGAGCAAGGTGGACACAGATAACCCTGACCTGCTCATTGGCTACCAGGCAGGGATTGGCACTGAAAAACAATTCACATCATACGATACCGGTTGGGGCTATGGCCCAGGTTGGTATCGGGGTGGATGGTACGGTGGGGGAGGCGGCATGACAACTGGACAAACGTCGACCATCTACACCGGGCAGTTGGCTCTGGATATGAACGACTCCGCTAACAAGGATTTGGTGTGGCGCGGCATTGTGAGCAAGACCATCGATCCGAAGGCGAAGCCCGACAAGCAGCAGAAAAATCTCACAAAGGCAATTACGAAACTCCTGAAAAACTATCCGCCAAAGCCAAAGAGCTGATGTGATCAGTGAAAACGCCTGAATATTCAACGTGAAGACTTTTCTTACTCCGTTGGAAGATATTCACTCGCCCACACTATGACGCGAGGTAAATGGGTACATCTTGCTCCTGTGATATCTCTGAGCGGATAGGCCAGAGTTTGAAGATCAGTAACGAAAGGAATCGATCATGACAAGGTTCAATCTGCCCAAGGTCACACATCCTGCGATCCTAATGCTTGTATGCCTCACACTCCTGAGCACAACACTCGCCGCTCAAGAAACCGTAAAAATCGAAGGCCTGATCAAAGGACGAAGTGGGGACAATATGATCGTGCAGACAACGGATAATCCGGATCTCGTCGTCGAGCTGACGGATGGCACCGATGTAGCCCAGCTGCAAGGAATGTTTAAGGCTCGCAACAAGAAAATGTCCATGGCAGCTCTCATTCCGGGCCTGGCCGTTAAGGTGGAGGGCTATTATCACGAAACCCGGCTCATCGCCAGAACGGTAAGGTTCAAGGGCGATGATCTTAAACAAGCCGCAGCCATCCAAGCGGGTATGCATGAAACCCAGCAGCAGGCCCAGCAAAACACTGCCGAGTTAGAAAAGCACAATGCGGAACTGAAGGCTCAGAACGAAGCTTTACAGCAGCACCAGGAGGCGATCGCCGCAAATAAAGCGGCCGTTGATGCTGCGGTCGCCCGCTTTGGCCAGTTGGACGATTACTACATTATGGACGAGGTTACAGTCTATTTCGACAATGGTAAGACAGCTGTCGATCCAAAATACAATTCTCAGTTGCTGGCCCTGACAGAGAAGGCCAAAACAGTGAATGGTTACATGATCGAAGTAAGGGGGTACGCTTCGGTAACCGGCAGCGCAGCCATGAATCAGAAACTTAGCGAAGACCGAGCTAACAATGTGACAAATATCCTGATCCAGCAGGGGAAAGTCCCTCTCACCAGAATGCTGGCGCCGGGTGCAATGGGGGAGAGCGAACAAGTCGGCAATGCAAAGTCGACGGAAGGACAGGCGGAGAATCGCCGCGTAGTTGTGCGGGTGCTCCAGAACAAAGCCATAGCCGGAGCCTAGGAGGCGAAATTGTCGCCTCAGTCAGGGGAATTTAGGGCGGCGAAGTTCTGAAATCAGGAAGGACAAGACTACCTGGCGGTGAATTGGAGTCAGGGGCGAACCATTCTCCAGTCTCAAATTCCCTGCTGATAGGGAAAAATACAGGGAAGTTTTCGATTCTCGACCCAAAGTTACAGCAGAGAAATCCTCTACAGCTTTGACTGTCCAAGCATTTACGCATTCCCCCGCTGATTTGGATGCACTTCGAAACAGGGAATTATCTAGGCCATATCAGGGAAATAATCTCTCCAGGTACGGCGGTTATATTGCTGGCAAGGATCCCGACTCATCGCATTTCCGGAACCAATCAGATGCGTATTTACGAATGAGGCAGGCGTGGACTGCCTTTTCCCTATCCTAGCGCCGAGCCGTGCTACTCCGGATCGGATGGGTGAGTCGTGAGCGTTATCCTGATTGGCATGGAGCGACGGGAGTTTCTTTGGGCGTCGGGTATGGTCGGTGGTTCGCTGATTGCGTCAACGGCTTCGGCGATGCCGGCGGCTGCTGGTTCTTCTGAATCTTCGCGAAGCATCAAAAGTGAATTCGCGATTTACCAGGAGCGGCGTCGCTGGGAACTCTGGAACCTGCTCGGCGATCTGCCCTGGAGCCATGAGGCTGCCCCACCGCAGCTGGTGCGGGAAGAGAAGCATGACGGATACACTCTGGAGCGCTGGATTCTGGACCTTAATGGTATCGAGCCGGTTCCGGCCCTGCTACTCCTTCCCGATCGTCGCCAGAACCCCGCTCCTGGACTGCTCTTTATCCATTGGCACGCCGGACAATATGACTTGGGCAAGGAGCAACTGCTTCGGGGAACGAGTGTCCAACCAGCGTATGCTCCGGTTTGCGCGGAAAAAGGCCTGGTGACACTCGCCATCGATAGCTGGTGTTTCGGCGAGCGTAAGCATGAGCCGAATGGGCATGAAGGTGAAGAAAACACGTTCAAGCAAATGCTATGGCAAGGGCGAGTGCTGTGGGGGATGATGATGCTGGACGAGTTTCGAGCCCTCTCGTATCTGGCGGGACGTGCTGAGGTGGATCCGTCGAGGCTGGGCGCGTTCGGAATGTCCATGGGCGCCACCAAGGCGTGGTGGCTCGGTGCACTTGATCCACGGGTAAAGCTGACCATGGATGTCTGCTGCTTGACCGATTACGAGTCCCTGATTGAAGCTCACGGATTGAGCGGCCACGGAGTTTATTACTTTGTGCCTTCGCTGCTCAAGCATTTCAATACGTTTCAGATTAATGAGTTGACGGTTCCGCGACCTCATCTCAGCGTGAACGGACGCCAGGATCCACTTACTCCGCCGGAAGGAGTGGAAAAGATCCGGAACAAGTTGCTGCCGTTGTATCGCACCTATGGGCGCGAGCAAGACTGCCAGATTGAGCTTTTTGACTGTGCGCACGAGGAGCTACCGGAAATGCGCGAACAGATATTGACATGGATGGATCAATCCCTGGTGTCGCATTCAAGTTGATCTATTGTCGGTGGCTGCCGTTACTTAAACGATGTTGATCGAAGTGGTATCGCCGCCGATATCGGCGCCTATTTGATCGCGCGCCGTATGGCTTCAAACATCTGAGCGGTCTGCGGTGAGATTGAGCCATCCTGGTAGATCTCAATATCAAAAAGAGGAACGTTTCTTCGGCTCATCGCATCCTTGATCTTTACAATCATGATCTCTGCTGAGTACCTGGGTGGACCGATTGGAGTGTCGGATTGGAAGTGACCCCAATCTTCATCGACTATGGTTGTGATCTGACCTTGAAGACCGGCTTGAGGCCCGCCGGTAAACTTTCCTGTTCCTCCAACCGGAAGATATCCATCACCATTGATCATTTCTTGGGAAAATGCGTTTTCACCTGCATAGACTTCATAGAAATCATTCAATCGTGGAAGGATCCAACTGTTGTAGGAAATCAATCGAGCTGGATTACCGCTCTTGGCTGCGGCAGTCATCTCTTGCCACGGCGCATTAAATGGATAATAGGTGAAGGCTGCATCGTCAAACCAGACCGGACAGTCTTTGCCCGCCAGCCGATAGACAAGATCTCATCAAGAGTCGAATCGGCACCTGCCGGCTCGTGGCTGTAATGCAGTACAACGTCGGCTCCTTGACCAGAAAGCCTGACGGAGTCTGGGCCCGGATCGGATCACAGAGTGGCTCAAGAGTGGTGCCAACATGAATCGGATGCTACCTGCTTTAGCGCACCAGCGAAGAGTTGCCGACATTGTCGCTAGCAGGGCCGAAAAAATATCAGACATGAAGACGAAAAGTGAACCACAGTGAAGTTTCCTAGATAGAACTTCTTACGAGGTGGTTCGCAAAGGATTAAACGTAAGGTTAGCGAGGTCTCGAACCGCAGAGAACCTTCTGGCCAAAAACCTGACTCATCCCAAGGGAGAAAATGGGTATTCTGAAGCGGTTGATCCGCCTATACTGATTCTCTGTTTTCAGCAGAATTCACGATTCGCCGCCAAATCCGGGAAATGAGGAGAGAAAGACTACCTGGCGGGGGAGAGTCATTCGAATCCTCGATAGAACTTTTTTGTCGCCGGTTCGAACATCTTCTGGAACTCTTCACTCCAGACAGCAATCGAACTTCACCACCAAGGAAGCTCAGGAAAGCTGGGGCACTTGTCTACGTGGAGGTACTTCTTGCAACTGTCTACTGAAGGGTCATCAATGAAACGCTCACGTGCAAGAGCGATCAGGTTGTGGACGTCCAAAGCGTACACCGTGGTGACGATCCGGATCGTCTGGTCCGCACTCGCCGATGCTATCCGTTTTCCGTCCGGACTCCAAGCCACGCTATTCACGGAGTAATTGTGCCCGCGCAGCGTTAGCAATTCCTGGCCGCTGGCGGCGTCCCACACTTTTTCAGTGCCGTCGTCACCGGCCGTCACCAGCCGCTTGCCGTCTGGACTCCAGGTGACGCTTTTCACTTGGCGCGTGTGGCCGCGCAAGGTCTGCAATTCTTGCCCGCGGACCGCGGCCCACACCTTTGCGGTGCGATCATCGCTCGCCGCAGCCAGCCGCTTGCCGTCCGGGCTCCAGGCAACGCTCCTCACTTCGCTCGTGTGGCCGCCTATGGTCAGCAATTCCCGGCCGCTGGTCGTGTCCCACATACACACATCATCGCCATTTGCGGTGGCGAGCAGCTTGCCGTCCGGGCTCCAGGCCACACTCCTATCGCCAGAAAGGGTCAGCACTTCCTCTCCACTGGCTATGTCCCCATATCTTCACTGTTTCGTCGGTGCCGGCCGTGGCCAGCAGCTTGCTGTCCGGGCTCCAAGCCACGCTATTCACATAATTCGGGAACGGCAATTGATGACCCAGCAAGCCACTCATCTTAGGATCCTCTTTTGCCCATTCCTCATTCTCTTTTTCTTCCTCCTTCTGACGGACCGCATTGTAATTTTCGCCGCGCAGCGTCAGCAATTCTTTGCCGCTGGCCGCGTCCCATATCTTCACTGTTTCGTCATCGCTGCCCGTGGCCAGGTGCTTACCGTCCGGGCTCCAGGCCACGCAGTTCACTTCCTTCATGTGACCGCGTAAGGTTTGCAATTCCTTGCCGCTGACCCCGTCCCACACCTTTGCTGTGTGGTCATCGCTCGCGGTGGCCAGGCGCTCGCCGTCCGGACTCCAGGTGACGCAATTTACAGAACCCCGGTGGCCGCGTAGGATGAGCACCTCTTGGACGCCATCCACGTCCCACACTTTCGCCGTCTTGTCCCCACTAGCGGTCGCCAACCGCTTTCCGTCCGGACTCCACGCCACGCTGTCTACCGGGCCGGTATGGCCACGCAGGGTCAATACTTCTTGTATGCTTACTGTGTCCCACACCGTTGCTGTCACGTCACGGCTTGTGGTAACCAGCCGCTTCCCATCCCGGCTCCATGCCACACTGGTATTGCCAGGAAAGACCAACCCTTCCCGTCCGCTGGCCGCATCCCAGATCTTTGCTGCATTGGGATCGCTCGCGGTTACCAGTCGCTTTCCGTCCGGGCTCCAGGCCACGTAGTTCACGGAGCCTTCGTAGCCGCGCAGGGTTAGCTTCGCGTGGGAGGCTAGGATGGTGCGGCGCAACTGCTCTTCAGCATCTTCTAGGACAGTATGGCCCCATGGCCAGGTCACTGCTACACTCTCCGCTGCGATCAAAAGGGAAAGCTCGGGGTCGGTGTCCTGACTTGCAGTCGACGCCGAGACCAACTCCCGAGCGAGCGTTCGCTGCCAATATGCGCCGACTGCAGCGGCTCCCGCCAATGCGAGCAACCCTCCGACGGCTAAGTACAAGCGGCGAAGTCTTTGAGTGTGCCGTTGCGCCCTTTCGAGTTCTCCAGCTTCCCAATACACGCTTGCGTGGATGTACTGCTCGTGAAGCTCCGTTGGTTGCCGGGTTTTGATTGTCGACGCTTGCTCCAACCATCGAACGGCTTCTCGCAGTTCCGTTCCATGCAATAGAGATCCGTTGTCCCGAGAGTGGGATTCCCACCTCGCGGCACGTAAGCCAAAGCGGGTATGCTGGCGCACCCACTCCAGATCGGTGTCGATGGCTGTAATTAACCGTTGAAATGTCCGCCCCATGCCAAGCACCGGATAGTTGATCCATTGGATTTCCTTCAAGCCAGGCAGCAGCTCCTCGTGGTCAACTGGACGGTAGAGAATGGTGACAATCCGCTTCTTGCCGGCCACGGCATGAGCGACTTCCTGTCCGCACATCTGGGAGCGAAGGGAATCGGCACTTATGATGAACACGAAATTGTCGGCGGCTTCGATGGCGGCAAATATTTCCGCCCGCCACTTGGCGGGGTCAGGAATGCTGCGCCAGTCTATCCAGGTCTCGCGCTGTGCGTTCTGGAGGGCGGTGTTGAGATCGCGAGCGAATTCCTGATCCACTCGCGCGTAGGATATGAATACCTCAGTCATCGTCGCTCCGCAGCCCGAAGCCAGTCAGGTGAATAGTAGCATCTGCCTTAAAGGCCTTAGAGTATGCCCCATCATTTCTTTGCCATGGGTCCAACAGCAGTATCTTGGCGTGAATGGCCAATCTTCGACATCTAAAACTCATCGGACAGGGAGCGGAGGCGTGGAATCCAATGGCGTAGCAATCTGATATTCGATTCAGACCTTAGCAACTCGGACCGTCAGATGCCGGACCTCAGGAAATCGAGCCTCAGGAGGGCGAACCCCCAAATTTGGGGATTTTGGGGTCCAAAAAAGTTCCGAATCGAGGAGAGACAAACTACCTGGCGGTGGATAGAGTCGGGTTGGTCGGCGACTCAGAAGTATCAATTCATTGAAACGTTCTTGACGCTCGCGTCACTTTCAGGTAAACAGAAAAGGGATTTTGCACGCCTGCGAAGCGGCGAACGTCCGAAATTTTCTCCCGCGCTTTCCAGGCCCGCCCTGTTATTCGGCCCCGAAAAACATTCCACTCTGCCCAAGCTGAGGTCGGGGCACACCTATCCTTCCTCGGAAGCCACGAAGGAGTATCACGTGAAAGCTAGGTTCGCCACAGTTCTCGCACTGGCCATAGCGGCGTCGGTGAGTTCGCCGCAGAGCCACGCGCAGCAGAGAAATGCCAAACCCGCCACGACCCCATTTCCGCACAAGGTGCTCTACTATCACCCGCACAAAGAGCCGATGACTCCGGAGGCCATGGAGCTGATCCAGTCGCAGGTGACAGCTTCCCAAACCATCCCTTTGTGGAGCTACTCAACCGTAGCGCAGGATGGCAAGACTTACACGGGGTCGATGGTTGGCCGGAGCCCGTTTGCTCACGGTCATCGTATCACCACGATCCCCACCTATCTTGTTCCTGTGATCTTGACCTTTCAGGACTCCGGAGACGTTTTCGATCCGACCACTTTCGACGGCTGTGCTCCAGCAAACGAGAGCGTTATTCAACTCATTCAAAACTCTCCGCTCATCGGCAAACCCAACTTCACTATCAACGGAGTAAACGTCGGCATTGGACAATACCTCGATGAATTCCAGCGAGCAAATTTCTGGGCCAAGGTCGGTGGAACGCCATACCATACCACCTTCAGCACGAATCCGACTGTGCTTGCACCGGTCCGCGTGACAGTTCCAGCTGCCCACGGCGTAACCATCTCCTTCCTGAATTTTGGGGGGTGCATGGACACGGCCGAAATGGACATCGACTGGTGGGACAACGAGGTTCAGACAGTTATCATACCCATGTTGGCGGCCGACGGCGTTGGCCCTGCAAATTTCCCCCAGTTCATCTTCGACAGTGTTGCCGAGTACATCGGCGGCAATCCCTCCAATTGCTGCGCTTTGGGTTATCACAATTCTTATTTGAACGGCGGAGTCTTTCAAACATACTCCGTCAATGAATATGACAATTCGGGAGCTTTCGGCGGTGACACGAGCGTGATGAGCCATGAAATCGCCGAATGGTTGGATGACCCTTCCACCTCGAATGCTGTTCCTGCGTGGGGCGGAGAAGGCCAGGTGGCAGCCGGCACGTGCCAAGACAACTTGGAGGTGGGTGATCCATTGAGTCCGGGATTCGGCACGCCCACGAACCCATTTACCTTCACGAATACGTCAACCGGAGTCAGCTACACGCTGCAGGAGCTGGCGTTCTATTCCTGGTTTCTCGGTTCGAAGCCGTCACTTGGCGCGGGAGGAAAGTACTCCGATAACGGCACTTTCAGCGGCTTCGCCAAAGCTTGTCCGCCGGGAGGTACAAACTGATGTTCACTTCAGCGTGCCTTTTGCAATCAAGCTTGCCCCTCATCTGGAAAAGGCTGACAGAGGCGTTCAATCGCAATTCTTTGATGAAAGCCGGCAGCATAGTGGCTTTTTCCTTGAGTCTATCGGGAGCGAGCGCAGATACCCTCAAGCAGATCACCTCCAGTTCCGCGCAAGCCGCCAACGATACCCTCGCATGGTCTCAGAAAGGGGCTGATGGCACCGTATTGGCGGCAAGCTTCGGTGCCACAACTTCGATGTCCAATTCTGTCACGGTGGGCATGAGCGCCGCCAACAGCATCATCTCGGTGGTCTGCCCTGCCACTCCATGCAGTTGGACTGGGACCGGGTTTACAGTTAGCCACTCTCTTTTGTGGAGTTCCGATGCCGGAAACGGCGGAAGCGGACCCGTGACACTAACTTTCTCGAAAGGCATTTCGGGAGCCGGAGCGTTGGTTCAGGCAGATCTTCCCGGTGCCTTCACGGGCGAGATCCAGGTATACAACGGAACCACGCTCCTTGCCACGTACACAGTATCAAGTGACACAGCGGGCGATCCGGTATACCTTGGCGCCCTCGATGAGTCTGGACCGAACATCAATAAGGTTATCTTCAGCCTCACCGCGTGCGCTTCCTTGTGCACGGACTTCGGCGTCGACACGGTCAACGTCAACGCCACGACTGCGGCTCCGGTGGTCACGCTGACACCGACTGCCCTGACGTTCGCAACCACGGCGGTTGGTTCCACCACCGCCGCGCAGGTGGTGACGATCAAGAACACGGGCACGGCCACGCTGAACCTGACGTCGGAAACCATCACCGGCACCAACGCAACCTCGTTCATCAAGTCCGCCACAACGTGCGGAACGACACTGGCAGTAGCCGCCACCTGCACTGTCTCGGTGGCATTCAAGCCAGCCGCGGCGGGAGCACTGAAGGCCGCACTCTCGATTGCTGATAATGCAGCCGGGTCGCCGCAGGCCGTCACTCTCACCGGCACCGGCACCGCTCCGGTGGTCACGCTGACACCGACTGCCCTGACGTTCGCAACCACGGCGGTTGGTTCCACCACCGCCGCGCAGGTGGTGACGATCAAGAACACGGGCACGGCCACGCTGAACCTGACGTCCATCGTGTTGGGTGGAACAATTCCAAATCGCTCGTGAAGATTGGCACCTGCGGAACTTCGAACCTTCAGTCCCATTGGAGTGCGAAACCGGACTTCGACGGAGGCCATCAGAGAGAAAGACCATTCGAGGCTTGATTTCCTCTTACGCGATTCTCTGGCAGACGTAGTATTCGCTGCTTTGCGGCCAAATGCGGGGATTTCGGGGCAAAAAAGTTCCGAAACGAGGAGAGAAAGACTACCTGGCGGAGAGAGAGTCCTTACAACCTAAAATATAAGTCTTTCATTATCAAAATAACCGCGCCCTGAACTTAGAAAGATACCCCCACAAATACCCCGAAAAATGGCTCCCTACCGTTTTACGCCCACACTCAGGTTTTCTCCGGCATTTACCGAGAGCTTTCTACTATGCGCCCTGCTGTCAACAGCGAATGTTTTCTTGACAGGAGTTTGAAAATTAAATCAGGGGACGCTCCCGACTTTTAGGAGGTTTTCATGGGTCGACAGCAAATAGTTACCGGACATCAGGTGCTTCGCAGGCCTCAAGTGCTTGATAAGATTGGCCTCCACCGAACCCGATTGTACGAGTTGATGGCCAGCGGCGAATTCCCACGGCCATTCAAGCTTGGAAAGCGAAGTGTTGGCTGGCTGGCTTCGGACATTGATGACTGGATCGAGCAGCGAATGAACGCCAGTAAGCTGGCCCGCAATTAATCGTGATTGAACACCGTGCCAACATTATTTATGAGATACGCGATGGTACTGGATTCACGCCCAGCCGACAGGGTGGCGACTGGCTGGATGAGTTACCTGCACAGTGAGCCGCCGACCGGCGTGACGGGAAATCTGTTAGTAGAAACCTAGCAGCGTTTGAGTATTTGGCTGGCCGTGCAAAAAGAAGCCCGTGGGTGAGGCCACGGGCTCGATTAGTTGATGAGACTGCTAATGTCCATACAAAGCATATGCCCATTTGAGAATCTCGCAAGATCACCAAGGTTCATCGTCCCATCGTGAAAAGTGGGGTATTTTATCCTACTTTTCCACCATCTTCGGCAACTATCTGCGGACCCGGACAGAGTTCGAAATAGTACAGCCAAATTCCGGAATCCGGAAAAAATTTGTTGCGCTCCCCGGTCCGTCAGAACGGGGTCAAACCGAGCCTCTGGAGCTTTCCCCGGCATAAGTCACCTTCTGCACCGAAGTCGTGTCTCCGATCAGGGTAATGTTGTCGACCGGACTACGGGCAGAGGTGACGGTCTCATAAAGCTGGCCATCGAGCCAACGAATCATCACTCCGACGGGAGCCGCGATCTTGAGCGCAGCAGCCGGCCGCTGTTCCGACGAGTCATTCAGCGCCGTGGTTGCGGCAATGATTTTTCTTCTGCAATTCGTCAATGGCTGCGCGTTCGGCTTTGACCAGCGCAGAGACTGCCTGATAGCTGATTCGGGCCTCCTTGAGTTGGGTGCGGGTATGGGCCAACTGATCGACCCATAGCTGGCGCTCGACTCTCCGATGTTCAGTTTTCGGCACTCTGAAGTTCAACTTTGAGGTTTTCGAGGCGCCGGCCGGATGCGTTCAAAGCATCAAGAAGGCGTGTCCGCAAATCGAGACTGAGGGCGTCGTTCATGGTTCCTCCTAGCGGGTTAGTTGACCTGACTTGTGGCGCTCAGACGTTTCTGGTTGCTTTCCACCCAAGCCTCAAACATGGTGATGTTATTTCCAGTGATGGCGAAGGGCATAAACACCTGCGCAGGTTCCACCTGACCCGATTCGATGATCGCTATCTGCGCATCAATCCAGTCCTTGAGAATGCGCCATGCAACCCACTCTGCCCGGTCACGCAGTTTGGCTTCGTAGTCGGTTTTGCTGCTTGCTCTGCGGAAGTTGAAGGGTTCATCTCGTAGCAGCACCCGGAACACTCCATCGATGTTCGCGGGAAGCTGGAAACAGCAGGGCACGCCACCCACCAACATCATGAAACGGATTCCGACAAATTTCCCATTGTTGTCGTACTGACTGGTAATCTCCCTTGCTCCCTTACGAATCAGCAGAGCGCTAATCTCGCCGACTGTACGGTCCGCAGGTACAGCCGTGGTGTAGTTCTTAATCGGCATTGGTTCCTCCTAGTGGAGAATTTTCCCCGTGGTCTTGCTAGTGCCAGCGGCAGCGTTTCGGAGCCGGCATTCGGTCGTGAACCTTTGGTCAGGGTGATGGGGTTTCTTGCGGTCCAGCGAAAGGTGAATTTTCATGCGTCCCCTCGCGTGTGGTTGGGCAAGCTCCACCGGGTTGTCGAACGTATCGACGCGCAGCATAGAAGCCGCTTGCGTGATAAATTCCCAATGAAAGTGCGCCAGCCGGCTTCTCGACGTACTTCATCGAGGGGTGAGTTGTCCGTAGCAAAGAATTCCTGCAGCCACTCGGTAGCTTTGGAACAGCGGTTCACTGTTTCGCTATTCATCGGGTTTCTCCCCTCGATTGGGGAATAGTGTGATTTGAGCGTCGTTGCCTCGGGATGGGGGGTTACCACCACCTAAGGCCTGCCGAGGAGTCAGGGGCGCGTCTAACGCTATTCCGCGTGGTGTTACAAAAACGGTCGAACTCTGTTTGCGATGGAGTGCCCGATGATCGGCACAGAGCCAGCTTCCGTCCGACATTCGGTACACCCCATTGACGTCATGCTGGTTCACGTCGCAGACGTAGCCGCCGACGAAGCCACCGCTGGCATAGGGAATCCTGACGCCGGCTTCTCGATTGACAGACCACTTGCGCAAAGGTCCACCGGGCCACATACGGCGAATTTCAACAGGCATGATTCCCTCCATCGCGGCCGGCTGCTTCGGCTAGACGTTCGTTGAACCATTCGGCGTAGGTGCGCCTTTGCGCTCTCTCTCCCCCGGACCCTCTCTCGACCGGGAGGGAGAGAGAGGGCACAGGCCCCGGCACTGGCACAGGCCCCGGCACTGGCACTGGCTCTGGCACTGGCACTGGCTCTGGCACTGGTCCCGCGCGCGCGCGGAGCCGGTTTTTTTGGTGTTTTGTCGAGACATTTGCCGGCTTTGTCTCGACATCAGGGGGGGGTGTCGCGACACCCTCCAATTCGATGAATGCCAGTCCGTTGCGCTCCAGACGCTTTTTCACCGCTTCGTCGGCGTGCTGGCTCCAGTGGTGGACCGACAAGCGGTACCTCTTGTGCCGGTCCAGCCAGTGGCAACGTACCAATGCGTTGATGAGCTTCTTCGGGTCGCCCCGGTAGTCAATGCCGAGGGCGATGTCTTCGTCGCTGATCTTGCCAATGTCCCCGCGTGGCGCTTCACGCGCGGTCATGTGCCACAGAAGCTCAAGTATCCCGACTGCCTGATAGAGCGGAATGTCGAGCATCCAGCACAGGCGCTTCATTTTCGTGTTGGTGGGCGCTTCACGTTTCATGCGCCACCGCCCCGTGCTATGCTTCCCGTGTTCATGGATCGCCTCCTTGGACCAATACTTCGTTTGCGAAAAGCCCGTTCCCTAGAGAACGGGCTTTTTCGTTTTTGGGTTCAGAGAGCCGGCTGACCTTCGGTGACAGCCGACTCCCCGGTCGGTTACGCTCGCGGAGTTGCAGAACCAACGTCCTTCAAGCGTTGGCCCGCATTCCAGTCCTGATAGTCGTGTTGCCGTTGGCGGTGCTTTGACAAGGCGTGCAGATTGCGAAAATGAGCCGGACAGTCCGGGCATTGGAACGGGCCGGAATAGACTTCGCGCTGGTAGCCGTGATGGTGTCGGCGGTGATTACCCAGCCCTTGCAAAGTGTCGAAACGGCTCACGCAATCCGGGCAGGCGAACTGCCGGGCTTCCAGCGCCTGATAGTCGGCAATCAATGCCAGCACTGCCTCAGCCAGAAGACGCCGGTCCCCACGGAGCAGCGACTCGACCGCGCTGCCCCGGTTGACTTGAGGCTGGTCGACAATGGACTGCGCCAAAGCCGTGACGTGCCGGACCTCGGCTTCCGCGAGCGGCCAGTTCATGACGTCACCACCGCCGGCCGATTACGGGCTTGAAAGGCCGCAGCCGCGAGAATCCTCACGACCAGATCGGTGGCCGGGATGCCTTCCTGACGGGCCAGTTCTTTATTCTCTTTCTCCAGTGCTTTCGGCAGGCGGGGGCGAAATGCGTTCTGGGTGGTATTGCTCATGCACGGTTCCTCTCAAGGAACACCTTGCGCCCGTGCGTCAACATTCCTGAGAGCACCTGTCTGTGGATTCTTGGGTTGTTGACAGACACACACACTTAACAACGGTCAATGTGCGCCGTGTAACCAGTAACTCCCTTTGGTAACAATGAGTTACGGCGCACGGCCCGGCGCGACCTCTGTATCTTGTCGAGAATCAATGGGTTGCGGAGTTCCGGCGCGCCGCTCCCGCGGTAAGTTGGTGTAAGTGTTTTGTATGGTTTGGGTTGCGGCTTGTCGCCGCGCGCGTTGCTTTGACCTAATGCTCCGGAGTCATTCGTTCCGACCTATTGATTCGCAGTCAATCGTTCTGTGCGCCAGCGCAACGACCTGAAAGCTCAAGGCAAGTGACCATAGCGATAGGGGACTCGGCGACTTCTGCGGGAACCGCAACTGTGGGCGTCCCGACTGCGTATGAACCAATGAAACTAAAGTATCTATGCCTCGCGCTGGCGCTGGCGCCGTTTGGGTGCGAAAAGCCTCAGGCACCGATTGAAAAGCCTCAGGCACCGATTAAGGAAGTAGTGGCTGCGACGCGGCCACCGGACATACCCACGCTCGAAGAGCAAGTCCAGTGCGAGAAATACGCTCGCGCTTTTTACAAGGAAGTCGACTACAACAATGCCGACTACTCTAGCCACTACAACACCGGGATGAAAAAGTGCTTCGTTGCGATTCATTCCTCTCAGTGGAACAGCGGCATGCTGTGGACAACGAACCAGTTGTATGACGCCGTGGAGCGGAGGATTTACGGGTCCTACATGTGGCACAACGACGCGGTGAAGAAATATTGGGAAGTTGAGCCTGTCGAGTGCTATGTCAAAACTAGCGGGGAAAAGAAATTCTGCAAGTCCGATTATGAGTTCGAGCAGCTGGCAAGTGAGTACATGGATGTCAGCTTTTAAGAGCAACAAGGGTGCAATTTTCGACAAATATTTCGGATGCCAATCATTCTAGTGAAAAAACTCTTCAGCGCGTCCGCAGTCCTCAGACGGCCTCAGACGTGCAATCGCGCCTTCTTTGGCAATCGGGACGCACAATAAGGAAACCCACCCCGAGCGCCCGAAACTGGCGCAATCGAATTTTATCTCCGCCGCTGGATGTGACCGGCAGACACCGATTCCTCATGCCTATGCGGCGTTGATTCGTATTCTTGTAGCCAACGAAACACCAAGATACGTGTGCGATATTAGAGACACAAACAACAAAGTCAGAACAGGCACGAATTGACTGAGGACAATGCCTCCCGCAACCAAGAACCAGAATCCTGAACAGATTGCACGCGACCAGATTGACGCCAAGCTGACCGAGGCGGGGTGGCAGGTCCAGGCCAAAGACAAAATCAATTTCAATGCCGGTCAGGGTGTCGCCGTGCGCGAATACCAGACCGACATCGGCCCCGCCGACTACGTGCTTTTCGTGGACCGCCGCACCGTCGGCGTCATCGAAGCCAAGCCAGACGATTGGGGCCACAAAATCACGACCGTTGAGGAGCAGTCGGAGGGATACGCCGCCGCCAAGCTCAAATGGGTAGAGAAAAAACAGCCGTTGCCGTTCGTTTATGAAAGCACCGACGTCATCACCCGCTTCACCGACGGGCGTGACCCCAAACCCCGTTCGCGGGAGGTATTCACATTCCACCGGCCAGAAACAATGGCCGAGTGGCTGTCTAAGCCCAAATCGCTCCGCGCACGCCTTCATGACATTCCGCCGCTAGACCCTGCTGGTTTCCGCGATTGCCAGATTAAGGCCATTGAGAATCTGGAAACATCCTTCAAGGCTGACAAGCCCCGCGCCCTTATCCAAATGGCCACAGGTGCAGGCAAGACCTTCACGGCGATTACGTCCGTGTACCGCCTTCTCAAGTTTGCCGACGCGAAACGCATTTTGTTTTTGGTGGACACGAAGAACCTTGGCGAGCAGGCAGAGCAGGAGTTCATGTCCTACCTGCCCAACGACGATAACCGGAAATTCACCGAGCTATACAACGTCCAGCGCCTCAAGTCGCCGTTCATTGCGTCGAGCAATCAGGTCTGCATCAGCACAATTCAGCGAATGTATTCCATCCTCAAAGACGAGCCGTTGGACGAGGCCGCCGAGGAAGTAAGCCCGGAAAACATGGTGCGCCCGAAAGAGCCGCTCCCCGTCGTCTACAACGCAAAGGTTCCGCCCGAGTTTTTCGACTTCATCATTATCGACGAGTGCCACCGCTCCATCTACAACGTCTGGCGGCAGGTGCTCGAATACTTCGATGCATTTCTGATTGGCCTCACCGCCACGCCGGACGCGCGCACCTACGGCTTTTTCAAAAAGAACGTGGTTAGCGAATATAGCCATGAAAAAGCTGTGTCAGACGGCGTGAACGTCGGCAATGAGGTCTACGTTATTGAAACCGACGTGACGAGGCGCGGCGCTCTTATCAAAGCCGAACAGCAGATTGAAAAGCGCGAACGGATGACGCGCAAAAAGCGTTGGGAGCGGCAGGATGAGGACGAGCAGTATTCAGCGACTCGGCTTGACCGTGATGTGGTAAACCCCGACCAGATACGCACCGTCGTCCGCACCTTCCGGGACAAGTTGCCGGAGATATTCCCCGGACGCGCGGAGGTGCCAAAGACGCTCATCTTTGCTAAAACCGACAGCCACGCCGACGACATCATCCAGACCGTCCGCGAGGAGTTCGGCGAAGGCAACGACTTTTGCAAGAAAGTCACCTATCAGGCCGACGACCCTAAATCCGTCCTCGCGCAGTTTCGGAACAACTACTATCCGCGCATTGCCGTGACCGTGGACATGATTGCCACCGGCACGGACGTAAAGCCGCTTGAGTGCCTCGTCTTCATGCGCGACGTGCGGAGCCGGAATTATTTCGAGCAGATGAAGGGTCGCGGTACACGCGTGCTGGACGCGGATGACCTCAAGAAAGTCACGCCCTCAGCTATCGCCAAGACGCACTATGTCATCGTGGACGCGGTGAGCGTCACCAAATCACTCAAGACGGCAAGCCAACCGCTCATCACCAAACCCACCGTCCTGCTCAAAGACCTTGCAACCGGCGTCATGATGGGCGTGCGGGATGAAGATACCGTAAGCTCGCTTGCCGGTCGCCTCGCGCGGCTTGAACGGGAACTCACAGACGACGACCGCGCCCGCATCAGCGAACTCGCGGGCGGCACGCGCCTGACCGATATTGTCAAAGGACTGCTTGACGCCATTGACCCGGACCGCATCGAGGACACGGCCAAGCAAGCGGCCAAGGGCGCGGAGCCGACTGACGAACAGCGCACCCAGGCGCGCGACAAACTCGTGGGCCACGCCGCGAACGTATTCACCGGCCCGCTCATCAATCTCATTGACAATATCCGCCGCGAAAAAGAGCAGACCATCGACCACGACAATCTAGACACGGTACTGACGGCGGCATGGGATGGCGACGCGAAGGAAAACGCGCAAAACCTGACGAAAGATTTTGCTGCGTATCTGAAAGAACACCGCGACAAGGTAGAGGCGCTGACGATATTTTTCAGCCAGCCCGCGAGACGCTCCGAAATAACCTACGCAATGATTAAGAGCCTGTTCGACGCGCTAAGAGCCGACCGGCCCAAACTCGCGCCTATCCGCGTTTGGCGCGCCTACGCGCTGTTGGACGACTACAAGGGAGAGAACCCTGCGAACGAACTAACGGCCATTGTCGCGCTCATCCGCCGCGTCTGCGGGCTCGACGAAAAGATTGCGCCTTACGCAGAAACCGTGCGCCGCAACTTTCAGATGTGGATTCTTAAACGCCACAGCGGCGCGGGACAGAAATTCAACGACGAACAGATGGAATGGCTTCGGATGATACGCGACCACATTGCCACGTCCATCCACATCGAGCGTGACGACTTCGACATGGCCCCCTTCGACGCCAAAGGCGGACTTGGAAAAATGTATCAGCTCTTCGGCGAAAGCATGGACACGGTGCTCCATGAAATGAATGAGGCGTTGGCGGCATGAGTGACCTTCCCGGACAATTGCCGTTCACTTGGCTCCCTGCGCGGCTCTCGGAGATAGCGGACATCAATCCGAAAGTGAACAAGTCCGAAATTCCAGACGACCTTGAAGTTTCGTTTGTGCCGATGCCAGCGGTACAAGAGCTTACTGGCCACATCGACGTTAGTACGTCCCGCCAGTTCGCCGAGGTCAAGAAGGGCTACACGCCCTTTCTTGAGGGCGACGTGCTCTTCGCCAAAATAACCCCGTGCATGGAAAACGGGAAAATGGCCGTCGTTCCTGCGCTCAAGAATGGATATGGCTTCGGTTCTACGGAGTTTCACGTTGTGAGGCCATACTCAGATATTGACGCGAAGTATATCTATTACTTCGTTTCATCCCAACGCTTCCGTGCCGATGCCGAGCACAATATGACCGGCGCTGTTGGTCAGCGGCGCGTACCGACTCTCTACATTTCCGAGCGGTGTATCCCCATTGCTCCGTATAAAGAGCAACGCCGCATCGTCCTCAAGATTGAGGAGCTGTTCTCCGAACTGGATAAGGGCATCGAGGCCCTGACTATCGCTCGCGAACAGCTCAAAGTCTACCGCCAATCCGTCCTCAAACACGCCTTCAAGGGTAAGCTGACAGAGGGTTGGAGAAACAGCAACAAGGGGGGCCTAAAGGGTTCAGATGCAATCGCTCAAGAAATTGCAAGACATAAAGGTCGCGATATTGTCCGCGTGGTTGCGCCAGAACTGCCAGACGAATGGGCCTGTGTTCGGGCTGAAGATGTATGCGCTTTTATCACAAAAGGCTCAACCCCCCAAAAGGATGCCCTGCATGGCGGGGCTGGAGATATTCCGTTCATTAAGGTCTATAACCTGACCACCTCAGGCCGATTAGACTTCTCAGTCAATCCGACTTTCGTTGGCAAGAAGACGCATGATGGGTTCCTGTCGAGGTCCAAGGTGTACCCAAATGATGTCCTAATGAATATCGTCGGCCCTCCGCTAGGCAAGGTTTCCATTGTTCCTGACACTTTTGCAGAGTGGAACATAAATCAGGCCATTGCCATCTTTAGGACGCCGTTTATTCGACCGAAAGTCTTGGCGCATTACCTCACTTACGAGGGAACGTTGCGCGCCCTTGAAAAGAAATCAAAAGCTACAGCGGGCCAATTCAACCTTACTTTGGAGATTTGTCGTGACATTCCCTTGCCCGTGATGGATTGTCGCGAACAGGAGATTTTAGAGGAACGTCTGGAGAGTACGCTATCTGCATTATCGGCACTGGAGACAGAGATTTCTCAAGGTATGGCTGAATCGCACATTCTCCGCCAATCCATCCTGAAAAAGGCATTCTCCGGACAGCTTGTGCCGCAGGACACGAAGGACGAACCCGCCTCCGTGTTGCTTGAGCGCATCCGCACCGAGCGGGACGGCGCGCCAGCAAAGAAATCTCGCAGCGGTAAAAACGGAAAGAAGAACGCCGAATGATGACCGAATCCATCGTTTCCAAGGTTTGGGCCTTTTGCAACACGCTCCGGGACGACGGCGTGAGCTATGGCGACTATTTGGAACAGTTGACCTATCTCATCTTCCTCAAAATGGCAGATGAATACGCCAAGCCGCCGTATAACCGCGACGTTGGCATCCCGGCCAAGTACACCTGGGTGACGCTGAAGGCTAAACGCGGCGCGGAACTGGAAGGGCACTACATCGAACTCCTGCGCGAACTCGGCAAGCGCAAGGACGTGTTGGGGCAGATCTTCACCAAGTCGCAAAACAAGATTCAGGACCCGGCCAAGCTCTATCGCCTCATCGACATGATTGATGAAGTTCAATGGGTCATGATGGGCGCGGACGTGAAAGGCGACATCTACGAGGGCTTGCTTGAGAGGAACGCCGAAGACACCAAGTCGGGAGCGGGCCAATACTTCACGCCGCGCGCCCTTATCCGTGCAATGGTCGAATGTATGCGACCGGAGCCGGGCAAAACCATTGCTGACCCGGCCTGCGGCACCGGCGGATTCTTCCTTGCCTGTTATGACTTCCTGACCAACTCCGGCAACTATCAGCTCGACAAAGCGCAGAAAGCCGCGCTCAAGCACAAAACTTTCTATGGCAACGAAATTGTCGCTAACACCCGCCGCTTGTGCCTGATGAATATGTTCCTGCACAACATCGGCGAGATTGACGGCGACGTGCTCATTTCCCCCAATGATTCTCTTGTTGCACCCTCCAGTCAGTCTTATGACTTCGTGCTGACAAATCCGCCCTTTGGTAAAAAAAGCTCCATGACCTTTACGAATGAAGAGGGCGAAGAAGAGACGGACGACCTGACCTATAACCGTCAGGATTTTTGGGCGACAACATCGAACAAGCAATTGAATTTCGTCCAGCACATTCGTACCATGCTCAAGACCACGGGCCGCGCCGCCGTTGTGGTGCCTGACAACGTACTTTTCGAGGGCGGCGCAGGCGAGACGGTGCGGCAAAATCTTCTCAAAACGACCGAGCTTCACACGATCCTGCGTCTGCCCACCGGCATTTTTTACGCCCAGGGTGTGAAGGCAAACGTGATTTTCTTCGACAACCACGAGGCCAGCAAGACGCCATGGACGCGGGATGTCTGGTACTACGACT
Organism: Alloacidobacterium sp.; assembly: GCF_035631355.1. NCBI lineage: Bacteria > Pseudomonadati > Acidobacteriota > Terriglobia > Terriglobales > Acidobacteriaceae > Alloacidobacterium > Alloacidobacterium sp. Next base: position 30,582 of record NZ_DASQIX010000007.1, on the reverse strand, counting down.
ATCGCACCAACATTCATCACACGCTGAAACAGAAGCCACTCCGCTTCGAGCATCTGGCCGAGTTTATCGAGTGCTACAACCCCAAGAACCGGTACCAGCGCAAGGCGACGTGGGACGCGGAAAAGAACCCCGAGGGTCGTTGGCGCAAGTTCACTTATGACGAGCTGACGGTGCGCGACAAGACCAGCCTTGATATTTTCTGGCTCAAAGACAAGGGCCTGACCGACCTCGACAACCTCCCCGAGCCGGACTCGCTCGCCGAGGACATCATTGAGAATCTCGAATCCGGCCTCGCCAGCTTCCGCGCCGTGCTTAAAGGATTGAGAACGGTGGGCTAATCACGAGGACGGAAAACCAATTTCAACCCCCGACCCGTGGGGCTGCCGGGTAACCACTTATCGGGCCTATAAAGCACATTTCCGGAATCCGGAAATAGCCAGCCTACTGGATAATTAGCGCATTGGGGCCAAGTGAAAAACACATCCAGGTGCGGCCGCAATACAACGGCTGGGGCAGTGCGAAGCCTCGATAGCACCTGAAGGGATCGTCCTTTAGCGACTGAGACGGCTCAGAAATGATGTGAGCGCCGACAAAGAGATGTCTGAGCACCGAGTCATCCTCGATGCAGGTGGAATGCCACAGCAGCACCTTTTTTCTGCTTTCCGGTCAATTCCGCCTCCTTCACTTCACGATGATGGCGGTCGGATGCGCTTCGAGCAGGCTGTTTTGCGCGGCCTCATCAGATCGCACCCGGCCTATGATCCCAGGCTGCCCTTCCTCATCCTCCACCCGGAAGTAATAAAACCCTTCACCTCTCTCCGGGATCACGTCGATGTAGAACCTAGTCCGAAACTCTGGCTGGGGTAATCCAGTCGGGAAGTGGGCCAAGTGTTCTCCACCCCCATTTATCCCTTGCTGCATTGTCCGCGCCAGCGCACAAAACTCAAAGACGCTCATCGAGCGCGCTTCGTCTTCGGTCATGGCCTCCATACGTGCCAGAAGCCTCTGCATCATCCGCGCCCGCAACTGAACTTGCTGCTGGAGGGTCTGCTCATTGATGCGGGCAGCCTCGTAGTTGTCCCATTCGAGAGCACGTCTCACCCAGCGATGCTGACGACTCCATCGCCCGACAGCCTGCTTCGAGACGTGCAACATCTGAGCAACCTGCGTCAATGACCTCTGGATGCCTGCATCGCGGTATAAGCAAAATGCATGAAAGGCTTTAGCGGATTCATCTGGCTGTCGCTCCCACAGGTAGACGGCAACACCCGGCGTAGACGGAGGCAACACATTCATGAAGGCTTCCTACAATGTCCGACGGAGCCGGGAGAGTAACCGTCCCCGACTTCGACAGCCTCGCCCTCACACGACGAGGCTGACCGTGCGCTGTCTCAGCTTGTCCAGATAATCAGACCATGCCTGCATCATCCCGATACGCTGAGGTAAATACTTCGCGTGATTGTAAGCGGCCTCCACCTGATTGCGCTTCTGGTGCGCAAGCTGCGCTTCGATGTATTTCGACTCGTAGCCCTGCTCATTGAGGATGGTGGAAGCCACGCCTCGGAAGCCATGGCCCGTCATCCTGCCTTGATAACCCATTCTCTTGAGTGCCATCAGAATCGTGCCATTGCTCATGGGTTGATTCCGCTTCAGTCCCGCAAACACATACTCAGACGTGCCAGCGAGTTCTTTCAGCCGTGCCAATATCGACAGTGCCTGTTTGGACAACGGAATGGTATGCATGCGCTTCATCTTCATGCGTTCGGGGGGAATATCCCACCGGCGATGCTCGATATCGAACTCGCTCCACTTCGCGTTAATCAGTTCGCTGGTTCTCACGAAGGTATGCGCCAACAACTGCATCGCCAGCCGCGTCTGTTCACCCGCATACGCATCTATGGCGTGCAGCAGCTTGGGCAGTTCCTTAGCATCGACTCTGGCATAGTTCTGCTTCTCCGTCTTCGGCAGCACGTCCTTGGGTTTGAAACTCGCCACCGGATTGTGCTCCGCCAGCTTGTGAATGACCGCGTAACGGAAGACGCTGCTGGTGACCTGATACGCTCTCTTGCTCAGGTCAGCCACACCACGATCTGCAATCGCCCGGAGCATGTTCACAGTCTCCAGCGATTCAATCTCCGCTACCGGACGGGAGCCAATCCGAGGCAGAATGTCTTTCTCCAGACGGCTCCAGACGTAAGCTGCGTGTCTCTCGCTCTGCCCCTGCTTCCAGTGCTCATGCCACTGCTTCGCCACATGCCGAAAGGTGTGCTGCACCTGTTGCCGCTGCACCTGCTTCTCCACCTTGCGGCGGGCCATCGGGTCGATATTGTCAGCCAGCAGTTCCCGCGCATCCTGACATCGCTTGCGGGCTTTTTCCAGTGAGACATCCGGATACTTGCCAAATGCCATCAGCTTTTCGGAACCGTAATAACGGTACTTCCATCGAAAAAGTTTGGCCGCGCCAGGTGTGACCAGCACATAAAAGCCCCGCCCATCAGCCAGCCGATAGGCTTTTGCCTTGGGTTTGGCATTCTTGACCTTTGTGTCCGTTAGCTTCAAAGATACCCCCGTAAATACCCCCAGATAGGAGCGGATTTTAGTGTATCGTGGCGAACGATAACGGATAATGGAATAGTGGATTTATGTAGGTAGATTGCTAGTATTTTGTCGATTAGCTGGACTGTAATGGACTGTACCGGACGGTATGCTGGCGGAGAGAGAGGGATTCGAACCCTCGATAGAGCTTTTGACCCTATAACGGTTTAGCAAACCGCCGCCTTCGGCCACTCGGCCATCTCTCCGCGGCGTGTGCTCTGATTATATAGGAACGATCTCCCAGCGGCGCACTTGGCCAATTGTAGCTTTTCATTTTCACTCCACGCATGAAGTCAGTTATGGGCCGTCCTGATTTCCTGCACTTTTCCTTCCTGTTTCTTTTAGAGTTCCAATAGCGGCCGCTTCACAGGGAGGAATCTGAAGTCAACGCCATCGCCGCATTCTCGAAGCAAAAATCACGCATGCGCCGCATGCGTCTAGTGCCGCTCATTGCTGCAACTTACTTCATGGTCTCTGGCGGCCCTTACGGTATTGAGGACATCCTCGGCGGCGCGGGCTATACGAAGGCCCTCATCATCCTCGTCCTCTTCCCGTTTCTTTGGAGCTTCCCCACCGCGCTCATGCTGGGCGAACTCACCAGCGCCATCCCTTCTGAAGGTGGATTCTATGTCTGGGTGCGTCGCGCCATGGGGCCGTTCTGGGGGTATCAGGAGGCGTGGCTCTCGCTCATGGCCAGCATCTTCGACATGGCCATCTACCCAACGCTATTCGTCCTCTACCTCGGCAAGCTTTTCCCCACATGGACCGCAGGCTCGCGAAGCATCACCTGGGAAGTCGTGCTGGTTGCCATCTGCTGCCTCTGGAACCTCTGCGGAGCGCCCGCCGTCGGCGAAGGGTCTGTCACGCTCTTCGTTCTCCTGCTCTCGCCCTTTGCCGTTCTCGTCGTGCTCTGTTTTCTTCGCAGTCCGCATTGGCAGGCCCACGCAACCGCCTTTACCGGAGGCAGCATCAGCACCGCCGTCATTGTCGCACTGTGGAACTACATGGGTTGGGACAACGCCTCGACCGTTGCTGAAGAAGTCGAGAATCCGCGCCGCAACTATCCCTTGGCTATGCTTTCCGCTGCCGGGCTTGTTGCCATCTCTTACATCCTGCCGGTATTGGCCTTAGCGTATGCCGGGGTTGCGGTGAATCAGTTCACAACCGGATCGTGGACTGACGCGGCTCATATGCTCGGAGGTCCGCTGCTGGGCATTGCCGTCGTCGTCTGCGGAATGATCAGCGGTCTCGGCATGTTCAATGCGCTTGTTATGTCGTACACGCGCCTGCCCATGGTACTGGCGCATGACGGCATGCTCCCGTCATGGATGGCGCTGAAAAACAGGCGCGGCGTCCCGTGGGTTGCGATCATCGTCTGCGGCATTGCCTGGGCCGCGGCGCTTGGCTTCCGATTCGAAGAGCTGATCTCCATCGATCTCATCCTTTACGGCAGCAGCCTCCTGCTCGAATTCGTTGCTCTTGCCGTGCTGCGCTTCAAAGAACCAGACTTGCAACGCCCCTTCCGTGCCGGCAATCTCTTCATGGCCTGTACTCTCGGCCTTCCGCCCGCACTGCTTATTGCATATGTAATGTATGCCGCGCGCGACGAGCGCATGGCGCATATGCCAGCGCTCTTGTTTGGATTTCTCATCGCCCTCGCCGGGCCGATCTTCTACTGGATCTCGCGCAAACGCTGGGGCCAGAAGGCTATGGGCGAATCAGCACTTGCCCCCAGCGGCGATTGACCACCGCAAACGCGCTTCAATAGACTTCCAACAGAGCTTCCAGCCAATGTCGTTTCGCCTGAACCTGCGTTTCCCAATCCTTATTGCCACTCTATTCGCTTGCAGCCTGTTCCCGGCAGCGGCCCAGCAAACAGCCCAGGCTGCAACCAAGCAACAGCCGCCGAACCTCCAGCCCCCAAAGCCGGAAAAGCCGCCTGCTGCGCTCATCGATCCCGCCGGCCCGACCGTCAGCCTGCAAACCAGCGAAGCGCTCTTCGACGTGGCCGTTGCGCTCAACGCCTGCGGGTACGACAATGGCCTCTCCGAATCCGATCCCGTCCGCGCGCGCGTCCGCGACCAGCTTAACCAGGCTCTGGAGCAATCTGAAGCCGCCCGCGATGCTCGCGATAAGATCTGCGTCTACATCAACCAGCACCGCCTGGCCGACGCGAGCCGCGACCTCGCGCAGTATGTCTCGCTCGCCCTTTACCTCACTCCGCCACCCGACCTCGCCCTCAGCGTACAAGAGGACGACATGCCGCCCGACTCGACCCAGGTCATTGACATGCTGCCGCTGCTCCACGACTTCGTCGATAAGGCGCAGTTGCACCTCATCTGGGTGGCAAACCGCGCTGCCTATGACGACGAAATTGCCCGCCTCCACGACCCGCTCACGCGCATGATCGTCACCACCAACGTCTATCTCAAAATGCCGGCCAGCACTTATACCGGCAGCCGCTTTCTGGTCGTGCTTGAGCCGATGCTCTCACCTGCTGAAACCAACGCCCGTGTTTACGGACCAGACTATATTGTGGTTGCATCACCGGTGAACGGCACGATCCACATGCAGGAAGTGCGCCACACCTACTTGCACTATGTGATCGAGCCACTGCTTTACTCGCGCGCCACCGCAATGGATCGTCTGCTGCCGATCCTCAAGACTATCCGCGAAGCACCGCTCGACTTCCAGTACCGCAGTGACATTGTCTCGCTTGTCATCGAGTGCCTCATCCGCGCCATTGAAGCGCGCACCATGGACACCGGCATTGCCGAATACAAAATTCCCGACGACGTGCGCCGCGCCGACCTCGAACGTGAGACGCAAAAGCGCAACGCTTCATTGCAGCGCATCGCCACTGTCCGCCAGAACGCGGTCAACCAAAGCATGGTGTCAGGCTTTGTGCTTACGCAGTATTTCTATGACCAGCTCATCGCCTTCGAGCGCACGCCGGACAGTTTGAAGGAAGCGATCGGCCCCATGGTCTACGGCATGGACATCGACCAGCAGACGCATCACGCTCGCGACATCCAATTTGCCGAACAAGGCTCGTCTGACGTGATCCGCCACGCTACGCGCACACCCCACGGTCTGGATCTCGCCGAGATCAAGCTACACCAGGGCGACGCCGCCGGAGCGGAAAAGCTCGCGCAGCAAGCGCTGGCCCAGCACACGCCCGACCCTGGCCGCGCCGACTACATCCTCGCCCTGACCAGCGTCATGCAGGGCAAAATGGAAGACGCGGAAAAGAACTTCAACGAGACCATCCGCCTCTCCAAAGACCCACGCCTGGTTGCCTGGTCGCACATCTACCTGGGCCGTATCCACGATATCCGTGACGAGCGCGACGAGGCGCTGGTCGAATACAAAACTGCGCTGACCGTTCGTGATGGCCAGCCCGACACCAAGGCCGCCGCCGAAAAGGGAATCCAACAGCCGTTTGCTCCGCCAAAGAGCGCCCAGGGTGAGGATGACAGCGACGGCGCTTCATCTTCTGCTCAACCTAATGGGCAAGCACCTGCCGCTCAACCACACCATTAAATTTGAGCCGTTGGTAATTCGTGAACAACTGCGGTTTAGCTGGTGAGGATCTGCTCAAGCTTTTGCAGGTTTGCTCTTTCCCCCATAACAATCAGGAAATCACCTGCCGAGATTTCGAACTCAGGTGGAGGATTAAAAGTTGTTTCGCCTCCTTGTTTACGAATCGCAAGGACAATTACTCCGGACTTCCGCAACTCCAGTAGTTGGCCGAAAGTCTTCCTGGTGAACTCAGTTCTTGTGCTGACGCAGACCTGTTCCATGGCGACTCCGGAGCCGATGTTGCTTCTGGCGAAGTCCATAAACTCGACCACATGCGGTCTCAGCAAAACATCTGCAAGCTGGCGTCCTGCCATTGCATACGGAGTAAAGACCGTGTCGGCCCCGGCGCGACGCAGTTTTTCTCCGGCTTCTTCCTCTGAAGCTCGCGTCACGACCGTCAATTTAGTGTTCAGCGTTTTCGCAGAAAGAATGATGAAGAGATTTTCAGCATCGGAGGGCAATGCGGCAATCAGACCTCTTGCCCGGAGCACTCCCGCTTCACGAAGGCAGTCGTCATGCGTTGCATCCGCAACAATTGCCAGCATTCCCGCGCTCGCCGCCTTTGCGACACGCTGCTCATTGCGGTCAATCACCAGGAAAGGAGCATTGGCCCGCTGAAGTTCATACGAGGCGTTGCGGCCTACGCGTCCGAAACCGCAGATGATGAAGTGGTCCTGCAAGTGATCGATCATGCGTTTTTTCCTACGCTTGCCATAGCGGTCCTGTAACTCGAGTTCGATGATTGACTGGGTCATGGCGCCGACTGCCAGAAACATGGCGCTCACGCCAAACATGATCAGAAATGAATTAAAAATGCGCCCTGCATGGCTGAGAGGCCGTATTTCCTGGTAGCCGACGGTCGTGATTGTCGTGAGAGTCATGTAGAAGGCATCGAACCATGAATAGCTTTCGATCAGCACAAAGCCAGTAGTGCCAACGACTACTATGATGCTTAGCAGCCCGGCGATTAAAAGAATGCGGCGCACCAGACGTCTTTGCATCAAGGTATCCTCTAATAATCGCTCGTCTCAAAACGTCAGAGTCATCATGATGGGTCACTACGCACAAGCGCCACTGCGGTCAGGTCATCGCTGCAATGCGGCTTCCCCGGATGTAGTAGATCGTAGATGTGCCACCAGGGAGATTTTCCAAACTCATGCGCTTCTCGCAAAACGGCTTCGCAGATGTCCGAGGCTGAATCCGTAGAATTCTCCAGGATCTGCCGAATGCGTTCGCTGCCAAATGTCATTGCTCCTCGTCTACTCTCGGTAATTCCCTTCGTTACAAGAAGCAGCTTTGCGTGCGGTTCGAATGCCAGGACTGCGGGCTCGTAAGTACTGTGAGTGAAAAGCCCCATCGGCATTCCGCCTGATTCAAGAATGCGCACGCTCTCCGTATCATGGAACACCGCAAGAAGATGCCCTGCGTTGTGATAAGTAAGGATTCCGAGTGCCAGGTTGTAGCAACCTAAAAAAGCAGGGGCGAACCGTACGCCATGGGCTGCCTCAATCAAAGAGCGGTTAACATCGCGCGCCAAAAGGGCAATGCCTTCGGATTCATTTGCATCTGGCGTCCCGAACAGCTGTTGCGCTCTCATTTGGAACACATTTTGCATTTGGGCTGCAATGGGGAAAACTTCTCTTCGCCTGCCAGCGATATCTGTCAGCAGGAAGATGACACGGGAGCCAATTGCCACTCCATCGAAGAAATCCCCGCCGCAGCGGGCCGAGCGATACCTGGCCTTGATGTTAAGGCCCACAAGCTGGGGCAAACTAACCGGGAGAGGAGTCAGGTTTGCCAAATCCGGCACCGCGCCCAAATCTATCTGAGAGATCATCCCCTCTCCTGATGAAAAGCATGGTACCTGAGGACCAGTGACTCTCAGCGAATTTTTCTGTCTGGGCAAACTCGTAGTCTAAGCCACCTCATACCAGCCTCTTTGAACAGCGTCCAATAAATCGACTAAAGTAAAAGAGGGCTGCATCGCAAATGGGGCAACCGGCATTTCAACCGCTCGAACGCGCTCTCGGACACAAGTTCGAGCAGGATGCGCTGCTCGTCAAGGCGTTGACCCATAGTTCTCTCGCCCATGAATTCCAGCTTTCTGAAGCCAGCCCGGCAGACCAACCGCCCCCGAAAGACAACGAGCAAATGGAATTCCTCGGCGATGCCGTCATCGGCCTGCTGGTCGCCGAGTCCCTATACAAGCGCTTTCCTGAGCTTAGCGAAGGCGAGCTGACGCGCCTGCGCTCCGCTCTTGTCAGCCGCAAGCATCTCGGGCAGGTGGCGGCGCGGCTCAAGCTGGGCAAATATCTTCGGCTCGGCAAAGGTGAAGAGCGCAGTGGGGGACGCAAGAAAGCTGCGCTGCTGGCCAACTGTATGGAGGCGGTCGTCGCCGCTATCTATCTTGATGCCGGCCTTGGAGCGACCAGCGCTGTTGTCGAGCGCGAAATTGTCTCCCCCTCTGTCGCTCAATTGCAAAAAGAGCTGGTCGAAGGCCGCAGCATTGGCGACCACAAATCAGCACTCCAGGAGTTTCTTCAGGCGCAGAAGGGCACCCAGCCCATCTATGTCGTTAAAGGCGAAAGCGGTCCTGACCACCGGAAACGCTTCACGGTCGAAGTCCGGGTAGCTGATAACGGAGTTCCCGGCAAGGCCCTCGCCCGAGGCACGGGCACAACCAAAAAGAAGGCAGAGCAGGAAGCAGCGCGGCGCGCACTCGAAAAGCTCAGGATTCCGGCAGAGACCATCGCCGGGGAGGCTGCCGATGAATGAGCCTCAGATGGTCGAAGCTCCGCCCGCGCCGGACACTACGAACCAGCCAGCAACACTGTACAAGCACCACATTGTCTATCCTTCTGTGCTAGACACGGCGCGCTCGCTGCTCTCCGTCATCGTCATTGCGCTATTTGTGCTGACGTTCATCGTGCAGCCCTTTCGCATTCCGTCTGAATCCATGGAGCGCACGCTTCTGGTCGGCGATTTCCTGCTGGTCAATAAGACCATCTATGCGCCGCCCGGCATCTGGAAATGGCTGCTTCCATACCGCCAGATTCAGCGCGGCGACATCGTCGTCTTCCACTTTCCGCTCGATCCACCGGACCATGTGGTCAAGCGTGTGATCGCCGTCCCTGGTGACCGGGTCCATCTGCACGACGGTCAGGTTTACATTAACGGGCAGCCAATCACTGAGCCATACGCTGTGTACGAAACGTCCTATTCAGACAACTTCCGCGACCAGTTTCCCACTATGCTTTACACTGATCCGGGCGTCGATACCGGTTGGTGGGCCGAGATGCACCATGACGTACAGCAAGGTGAGCTGATTGTGCCGCCGAATCATTACTTTGTTCTGGGCGACAACCGGAACCACAGTCGCGACAGCCGCTACTGGGGATTCGTGCCCGGACCCAACGTTGTCGGACGCCCGTTCATCATTTATTTCTCTATCCGCAAGCCCTCGACGACAGATGTTCCCGACCTTCCAGGTGATAGACTCGGACACGACAAAGACCCGGTGAACAGCGTCGTTGATTTTGCCCGCTGGGACCGCATGTTCCGCATCGTACGGTAGCTCTGCAATACTAAAGACACATGGAACAAACTCTGGAAAAACAAACGGAAAAGAAACAGGCCCACCACGAAGAAACTCCCCTTGAGTTCATCGCCTCCATCTGCAGCGTGCTCGTGCTGGGACTCTTCGCGCTCACTTTCATCTTCCAGAACTTTGAGATACCGTCCGCGTCCATGGAAAAGACGCTGCTTATCGGCGACCACGTCCTCGTTGACCGCATGACCCTTGCCCCGCCGACGAAATGGGCTCCCTTTGACCACCACCGCGATGTGAAGCGCGGCGATATTATCGTCTTCTATAAGCCCGTCATTGATACACCCGGTGGCGAGCACATCTTCCTGGTCAAGCGCGTCATCGGCATTCCGGGAGACCGCATTCACTTGCGCGGCGGCGTTGTCTATCTCAATGGCGTCCCTCAGAACGAGCCGCAGGCGGCCAAGGCCACGGATTATTTTCCCTACCGCGACGATTTTCCCTCAGTACCGCCCTCGCAGGCAGCCGACGTAACCGCCGAATGGGCCGTAGATCTGCCCAACCATATTCAGGGCGACGACCTGATTGTGCCGCCGGGCCATTATTTCGCCATGGGAGACAACCGCCCATTAAGTTTGGACAGCCGCTACTGGGGATTCGTGCCAAGAGAAAACATCGTAGGTAGGCCGCTCTTCGTCTACTGGTCCTTCGTCACTCCGGAAAACCAGATCGACAAAACTTCCATAGGAGATCGTGTCGGCTTCATCTTCCACATCATTCTGCACTTCTTTGATCAAACCCGCTGGAGCCGTACCTTGCACCTGATCAAATAGCTTCTATGAATGCTTCGGTTGAGGGGCGTAGAAGCTGGATGAATTTACGCTAAAAAAAATGCAGGGCGACAGCAAGTTGCCGGATGTATGTTTCAATCAGCAGTGGAAACGATCAATCAAACCCCGCGCGCGTCTCGACGAAAACACTGGATTGTTCTTGCTTTGCTCCTGGTGGTGGTCGCAGCCCTCGTCCTGCCGCCGCTCATCAACCTGAACCGCTACCAACGGCGCATTGCTGAAGCCATCAGCAACAGCCTCGGCCGTCCTGTCCATCTCGCGTCGGTCACGCTGCGCTTGCTGCCGCGTCCGGGGTTGGCGTTGAGCGATGTCATCGTGGAAGAAGACCCGGCCTTTGGGGCCGAGCCGACGCTGCGCGCGCCCAGTGTGGATGCTTACATTCGGCTAACATCTTTATGGCGCGGACGCTTGGAAATCGGGCGTATCAGCTTTGATCAGCCGAGCCTCAACCTTGTCCGCAACAGCGAAGGGCGCTGGAACATCGGGACAGTACTGCTGCAGGCCTCGCACATCTCCAATGCCCCGACCGCGCAAAGGCGTATCAGCTCCGCACCGCGATTTCCTTATATTGAGGCCAGCGATGCGCGCGTAAATTTCAAAATCGGCAATGAGAAAAAGCCGTTTTCTCTGTTCAATGCCGATTTCGCTATGTGGCTCGCCAATCCCGACGAATGGCGCATCCGGTTGGAAGCCCAGCCGGTACGCACCGACCTCGATCTAGACCTATCGGATACCGGCCTGCTGCGCGTGGAAGGCTCGCTCCATCGCGCCAACGAAATCGGGGGCATGCCGCTTGATCTGAGGACTGAATGGTCGAATGCGCCCCTGGGCCAGATTGCCCGCCTGCTGATCGGGCGGGACACGGGCTGGCGTGGCAATCTGGATGTGACAGGTACAATCAAAGGCGACGCCTTCAATCCGCAGTTCAAGTCGCGCATCCGGATTGCTGCCATGCACCGCCAGGAATTCGCGCCGCTCGATGCCTTCAATATTGATGCCACCTGTCAGGGGGTATACCACCATGATTTCCGCTCACTGGAAGACCTGACCTGCCTCTGGCCCGTCGACGATGGCCATCTACTACTGACCGGAACCGTGCCCGATACCGATCATCCGAAGCCCACATTGAATCTTCAGATCCAGAACGTCCCTGCTGCTTTTGGGCTGGCGGCGTTGCGCCTCGTCCGTAATGGTTTTGCGTCATCGGTACAAGTCTCGGGAAAGGTGATGGGGAACCTGGCTTATACCTCGTTGCCCATGGAAACCCTGACGGGCGACGCGACCGTAAATGGTCTCGCGCTGCGCATCCCCGGCATGAACGCGCCGCTCACGTTTCCAGTACTGCATATTGTCACCTCCGTCGCGCCTCCGCCGGCCCGGCATCGCATGGCGCGAAAAAAACCAGTTGCGGCGACTGATCCTGCATCGCTCCATCTTGCCAATGTGAGCATTCCCCTTGGCGAAGCTGCGCCGCTGACAATTTCTGGCGACTTTACGCGGTGGAATTTTTCGCTACATTTCAGCGGCGATACATCTGTTGAGCGCCTGTTGCCAATCGCGTCGAATCTGAGCCTTCTGCGTCATGCGGCCTCGGCGCTGGCGCCGCAGGGGAGTGCCGCACTTGACCTGACGGTGCAGGGTCCCTGGCTGCAACCTGCCAGCGCTCTCGTTAATCCTGGGCCGACCACATTTACAGAGGGTTCGCTGCATTTGAAGAACGCCAAGTACCAGGCCGACTTTCTACCTGAGCCGGTGGAAATCGTCTCAGCGCAGGCTGTGCTTTCGCCTGCGCAAATCGTATGGAACCCTGTTTCAATCATTTTCCACAAAATTCCGGCCACACTGTCTGTAACTTCGCCAATTCCCTGTTCCGATCAGGCTTGCGTCCGCGACTTTTCTCTCACAACAACACAGCTTGATGCCGGAGCGCTCCAGTCAGCCATTATGGGGGCAGGCGACCATCGCGAATTCCTGCAACAAATTCTCGCGCGTCTGGACCGCCACAAAGTCCTGTGGCCCACATTCGACGGCACAATTCGCGCTGCGACCTTTACGCTCGGACCTCTCGCCCTTCACGACGCCAGCGCTTCATTGCATATTGCAGGAAGAAAAATCCAGTTCACCTCGATTGAGGCACATGCGTTGAACGGCATTTTGCAGGCGACGGGCACGATGGACGCAACGAGCGGTGCTCCCCAGTACAGCTTGAATGCGCAGCTTCTGCACGCGAATGCCACGACGTTAATGGCCCTGTGGCATGAACCTCCGGTCTCGGGATTCGTCAGCGCAACGACGCACCTGGAACTATCAGGATATGCAGTGGACGATCTGGCCCAGTCCGCGCAAGGAACTTTTCACTGGGACTGGACGCAGGGCGCGGCCACACTTGTCCTCGCATCGCTGACACACTTCGACCATTGGAGCGCTGACGGGACGATCAAGAACAGGCAGTTCACCTTTGATCAATCACAAATTGTAAGAGGTCCGCAAAGGCAGACGGTTACGGGATCAATCTCTTTCGACAGGAAACCTAATCTAACCATCTCGGACCATGTGGAGCCCACTCATGTAGCTAGAGCAGTTCAGCGCACTCCGTAGATAACTACTGAGAGAAAAGCAGATCCTTCCCCCCGCGAAGGATGACAAAGTATTATTTGGTTGCGAAGGTGGAAATTACCTTAAGCAAATTATTTTTGTGTCTCAACCTCGGCCTGTTTCTTTTCTTTGTTGTCTGCGAAGCTTTTTGCTGCCAGAAGAACGCGGTCGCGCGCATAAGCCGCGTCATGCCATCCACGGACTTCGACCCGCTTTCCTTCAAGGTCCTTGTAAATCGAGAAGAAGTGGGTAATTTCCTTGAGAACGTGGGGATAGATTTCCGAATAGTTCCACACGTCGGTGTAGCGGGGATTGTTCTTGCCGACGGCCAATACCTTTTCGTCGAGAACGCCCTGGTCCAGCATCTCCATCAGCCCGATTGGACGCACCTGCATCACGCACCCAGGAAAGCTGGGCGCATCCACCAGCACCAGCACATCTAATGGATCGCCATCATCGCTCAACGTCGAGGGGATAAATCCGTAATCCCCCGGATAGTGCACCGGTGAATACAAATTGCGATCCAGCCGAAAGACATGCAACTGCTTGTCGTACTCGTATTTATTAATGCCCTCGAACGGGATCTCGATGACCGAGTTGATCACCTCGGGCACTTTATCTCCAATCGGCAGTTCCAGATAATTCACCATGCGAATCCAGTGTACGCAATTTGATATGAAATTGCCGATGCCCGCAGGTAGCGCGAGCTCCCAGGTGCGCAGGGCGCGGAGTCCTTTATAATCGAGCGTAATGAAGGCCCATGTCTATGTGACGCTCAAGAGAACAGTGCTGGACCCCCAGGGCCAGACCATTCAGAACGCACTCAAGAAGATGCAGTACAAAGGCGTAAACGACGTCCGCCAGGGGAAATATTTTGTACTGGACATCGACCGCGCGCTGGATGCCGTAGCCGCCAAACAGGAAGTAGAGCGCATCGCCAAAGATGTATTGACCAATCCTGTCATTGAAGAGTTCACCTACAAGCTGGAAGACGCATAGACTGCGCGCTTTGACATATCCCGTACAATCTGACTATGTGTGGCATTGTCGGCTACGTTGGCAGTAAGGAAGTAGTCTCCGTCATCATCGAAGGCTTACGTCGCCTCGAATACCGCGGCTACGACTCGGCCGGAATTGCTGTGGGTGGAACAGGCAACGGCCTGGAACTGCGTCGCGCACCGGGCAAGCTGCGGAAGCTGGAAGAAGTTCTCCACGACCGTCCTATCCACGGGACATACGGCATCGGCCACACGCGCTGGGCCACCCACGGACGGCCTACAGAAGAAAACGCTCATCCCCATCGTGACTGTACTGGACGCATCGTCGTCGTGCATAACGGAATCGTCGAGAACTATCTCGCGCTTAAGCACGAACTTAGCGCTGAAGGTCACAAATTCGTAACCGAGACGGATACGGAGATCATCGCTCACCTTATCGAACAGGAAATGGTCTCCGCTGCGACTTCTGGAAAGACCATGCCGCTCGAAGAGGCTGTGAGTCGGTCGGTAGCACGTTTAACGGGCGCGTTCGCCATCGTCGTTATCTCTGCCGACGAGCCGGACAAGATTGTTGCCGCGCGCTTTGGGCCGCCTGCTGTTATAGGTATCGGCGAAGGCGAATACTTTGTCGCTTCGGACGTGCCTGGAATCCTGCACCACACGCGCAATCTCTATTTTCTCGCCGATGGCGACATGGCAGTGCTTACTCCGGCGGGCGTGCATCTCACCGACTTTGCGGGCAACGCCATCGAGCGCCCAGTGCAGCGCATCCAGTGGGACCCGATCCAGGCGGAAAAGGGCGGCTACAAGCACTTCATGCTCAAGGAAATTTTCGAGCAGCCGCGCGCCATTCGTGACACCACTCTCGGCCGTATTTCGCTCGATACCGGCAAGGTCTTTCTGAGCGAAATGAAGATCAGCAGGGGGGATTTCCGCCGCGCCACCAAGATCAACATTGCCGCGTGCGGCACCAGTTGGCACGCCGCCACGGCTGGAAAGTTCATGATCGAGCGTCTCGCGCGGGTACCTGTCGAAGTTGATTACGCCAGCGAATACCGCTACCGCGACCCGATCCCTGATCCTACAGCGCTGGGCCTGCTTATTACGCAGTCGGGTGAAACCGCCGATACCCTGGCTGCGCAGCGCGAGATGATTGCCAAGGGATCGAAGACCATTGCCATCTGCAACGTGGTTGGGGCGATGATCGCGCGCGAAGCACATGGCACGATCTACACTCATGCCGGGCCGGAGATTGGCGTTGCGTCAACGAAAGCCTTTACGGCGCAGTTGGTCGCTCTTTTCCTATTTGCCGTGCATCTGGCGCAGTCACGCCAGATCATATCCGACGATGAAAGCCGCGTTCTGATTGAAGAGCTGACGCTGCTTCCCGGAAAAGTGGAAGAGATTCTCCGCACTTTAGATACCGAGTGCGAAAAGCTTGCCCGCATTTACTCCAATGTCAGCGATTTCCTTTTTCTCGGACGAGGCATACATTACCCCATGGCGCTGGAAGGCGCTCTCAAGCTCAAAGAGATTTCTTACATCCACGCCGAAGGCTATCCGGCCGGCGAGATGAAGCACGGCCCCAATGCGCTGATCGATGAGACGCTCCCTGTGGTTGTGCTGGCTACGCAGGACAAGAGCAACCGCGACTCAAGGCTGCGCTATGAAAAGACGTTATCGAACATTCAGGAAGTGACGGCACGCTCCGGTAAAGTTATTGCCGTCGCGGTTGAAGGGGACCATGAAATCGGACAGCTTGTGGACCATGTCCTGTATGTTCCACGTACATCTGAGCTGTTGCTGTCCGTGCTTGATGTGATTCCGCTGCAATTGCTGGCTTACCATATCGCGGTGCGGCGCGGCTGCGACGTAGACCAGCCGCGCAATCTGGCGAAATCCGTGACTGTTGAGTAGCTACTTTGCTCCGATGAGCCGGATGCGCGCGGTGATGGCCCTGCCCTGAGGCTCAGTGAATGTGCCAAAGGCAGGCGAATCGATATTGTTGTTCACAATGCCGGGATCTTTGCCGTCAGTCGCGTTCTCGAGAACTCCGCGCAGGCCGAAATAAGCGCCGCGGAAGTGGAACCGCCATTCCAGGCCGGGACTGAAAGAAACGTAGTCGGGAAAGCGGTATGAGCCTGCCGCCCCCACCACCTGGTGGTTGGCATCGATTGCGGTAAAGGGAAACCCTGACTGCCATTGAAGCGTGTAGACAAAATCCCAGCTCTTCTTGAATTTCGGAAGCAGGAATGGCAGCCAACCCCATGAAATGAGCCGGTTCGGCACGTCCCATGCCAGAGGGCAGCTCTGCTGCGGTCCCAGTTGCGATATGGTCGGCATGTAGTCGAGCGCGGCATTAGTGTGTGCTGACGATCGCGTATAAGAGCCAAAAAGTGTGTATCCATTGGCGAACGTGTGGCGCGCGTCGAACTCTATCGCGTTATAGTGGTCGCTTCTTTCATTGGTGAGCAGATAGGTTCCGGACAGCGCGCCTGGACCATTCTGATTGGCATATACAAAGCCATTGCTGATTCGCTTCTGGATGAAGTTCGCCGCAGCGTAAGTTTCACCGGGCAGCTTTCGCTCGACACCGACGCTCCAGTTGATGGCGCGTATCTGGTGCAGGGAATCATCGTCAGCCTGGAAAATCGTTTCAAGTGCGGGACTTACGGGAGTGATGCCATCAACCGCGTAGTAGGTGTCATAGCGAACACCTGCCAGCGCCCGCGTCAGATAGTCAAGCTGCGTATGCTCATAGTAGAGTCCAATACCTGCTGAAAGCTTGGTTTTGGCTTCTCCTCCGGGCGGAGCATATACCACTGCGAGACGAGGAGAAAAGAGAGGATGACGGACAATCTCGTCCCAGTCGAAACGCAGCCCCGGCTCGAACAGTAGTCCAGGGCGGGCGAGCCAGCGGTCCTGCATGTATGCGCCAGTTTCAACGTTGTGCCGCGTAAATGGAGTGAAATCCGGGAAAACGCTGCGGCGCAGCAGGGTTCTGTCCTCCCGCAGGTAACTCACCGGAGCAAGCGACACATCCTCATCGAAAGAGACATGGTCGAGATCAATTCCGGCTTTAAGATCATGACGCCCGAGCCAGTGTCGCGGAGGGACATAGAGCGTGGCCGTTCCCTCCTCGCGCAGCGAATGAGAGATTTGGCTTTCGAAAAAACTGCCCTGCGGCAATTCAGGCGTCAATTCGTAGGGCTGGTTACCATACGGCTCAAAGCCATCACGGAAGCGCACGACGCCGAAGCCCGCATCCAGCAACACGCCGTTCGCAAAGGTATGTTGATCGCGCACGTATGGCAGCCATGCCACTGTATCGCGCTTTACCGTACTTTCCTGTGGAGTCAGCGATGAGATGCCGTCATAAGGCGAGTGATAATCGTTGAAGAGAAATCCCCCAGAGAGGATGTTTGCCGGAGTGAGATTGACCTGCGCCTTCACCAGATTGCTGCCGCGTATCACATGGTTCGTGTCTTCTCCAGCAGGGAGCTCCTGTATGTAGATGTTGTCGTATTCTGTTTCAAGACCATCAAAGAACCACGCACGATTGCGGACAATCGGCCCGGAAAAGGTGAGACGCGGCACAAACTTGTCGAAGCGAATGCCGTTGACGTTGTGGAATGAGGGAAGGAAATCGGTCGCATTAAACCGGAACTTGTTGTCGCCCATGCCGGTATAGAGCGCTACTATGCCGCCCGTAGTCTTGCCGAACTCGACTGGGTAGCGCGTCGTTTCCGTATCGATCGATCGCACGGCATCGGTACTTACGCGCATGGCGAGAATACCGCTCACCGGGGAACGAATATCGAACCCATCCAGCAGATCCAGCGTCGCATAGGTTTCCGATCCAGCAACGTGTACCTGCCCTGTAGTATCCTGCACGATACCCGGATTGAATGGCAGAAGGTTGCGAATGTCCCGCGAAGTAGGATATGGGATGTTGACGATCTCCGGTGTGTTCATCGTATTCTTGAGCGAGGTCTGCTCCGGATCGATACCGACAGTCGAAGCGGTGACATCGACCTGCTCGCGGACAATCTGCTCATGCGCGAGCACGACAGTTACGGTTTCAAGATGCGCGTCTATGTCCGATTTAAGGACCTGGTAAAAGCCGGGTTTCCTCACAAGAAGCTGGTAGGGAGCGTCGTGATGTAATGGATAAGAGCAGCGGCCTGCATAATCTGTCCGCATCTCAACAACGGGCCGTCCCGGTTCATCAACACTCACGCTGGCGCCGGAGACCGCCAGTCCATTTTCGTCCGAAAGGGTGAGGACTACCGGCCTTTGGGCGAAGGCTTCCAGCGCGAAACACAGAAGGCTGGTGATCACTCCAATTGCCAATCGGCGATGGGGCATCAGATTCACGGGGGACACTATTTTGGACGTACGCGGAAAATTCAGCGGAAGCTAATAAACATCTGTCTGATAGCGTTTCGCCTTCTTCATGCTGGCAAGATATTCCTGCGCAGCTTCCGGCGTGCCATTCAAGCCTTTGGCAATGGTCTCCAGAAGCGCGGTTTCCACATCTTTTGCCATCCGGTTGGCGTCGCCGCATACATATAGATGCGCTCCGCGTTCCAGCCAACGATATAGCTCTGCCTCATTTTCGCGCATGCGGTCTTGTACATAAACTTTGTGTGCCTGATCGCGGGAAAAGGCCGTATCGAAGCGTGTCAGAACACCGTCCTTGAACATTCCTTCGAGGTCTTCGCGATAAAGAAAATCTGACGCGCGTCGTTGCTCGCCAAAGAAAAGCCAGTTATCGCCCTTGTGACCATGTGCCTTGCGGTGTTGCAGGAAGGCCCGGAAAGGTGCGATTCCCGTACCCGGACCGATCATGATGACCGGCGTATCGGTATTTTCCGGAAGGCGGAAATTGTTGTTCGAGTGCAGGAAGATCGGCATCGTGCAACCTTCCGGCGCGCGGTCTCCCAGATGCCCGGAACATAATCCCTGCCTGTCGCGGTTATGGGCCGTGTAGCGAACCACGCGCACGATTGTGTGCACGGCGTCTTCCACCAGCGACTGCGATGAGGCAATAGAGTACATGCGCGGAGTGAGCCGCGCCAGCACGGTAAACAACTGCTGAGGCTGGGTTATTCCGCCGGGATACTCGGTGATGAGATCGATGAACTCGCGACCCCAGACATATTTCTCGGCCAAGGATCGATTGTCGGGCAGCGTCAGCGATTTCAGGGCAGCCAGCCCTGGCGCCGACTCCGGAGCGACCTTTGCGTATGCATTGACGGCGCTTCGAGTGAGCTTGCCGATGGCCAGCCTCGTGCGCAGAGCTTCCTCAAGGCTGATCTGGACTTTGTAGTGGTCCAGTACGCGCTCATCGCCTTTGAAGTGGAGCTTCTCCAGCACCTCGACTACCTCAGAGGGCCGGTTCTCAGGCACGATGCCGACGGCATCGCCAGGCGTATATTGCATTCCCGGTTCAAGCTCCAATTCAATATGACGCGTCTCTTTTTCTGAGCCGGGTCCAGTGACCAGCATATTGACCAACATGCGCGATATATAGGGATTGTTCCGGGTGTACTTTTGCGGCTCTGTGCTCATAGGGTAGTCAGGTTTTTGGGGCAGATTCTCGTTAAATCGAGTATAGCTGTTACGCTTACCGCTCCTCTGATTGCTGTTGCCGTTAAACGCAAGAGATAATTTCAAGAGAGGAGCGTGCGCAAGCATTGGATAGACCCCTTCTTACTGCCCGTCTTGAACAGAAATTACTTCTCTCCGCGTCCGCGCAGTCCTATCACCTGGAATTCTCCATCGACGAGCTCTCGCATTTTGACTTCACGGCGGGTCAGTTTATCTCCTGTGCTGCCGTCGATGATCGAGGCAAGACCCAGACCCGCGCCTACTCCATCGCCTCAGCACCGAGGGCAAATCAATTCGACCTTTGCATAAATCGCGTTGAAAACGGCTTTTTCTCAAACCTGCTCTGTGATCTCGAACCAGGACAAACTGTCCAGTTTCACGGCCCGCATGGAGTGTTCACACTGCGGCAACCGCTGACTGACTCGATCTTCATTGCCACGGGAACCGGCATCGCGCCGATTCGCGGATTCGTAGAGTGGCTGTTCCCTGAATCCGGCGAAGATCGCAGCCAGGGTCGTCCCATTTGGCTCGTCTATGGCACACGCCACGAAACCGGTCTCTATTATCAGAAGTATTTTGAGAAAGTTGCCGCTGAACGGCACAACTTTCGTTACCTCTCGACTCTGAGCCGCCCACGCGACGGATGGAAAGGATTGCGCGGATATGTCCAGAACCACGTCGCTGAAATCGTCACTGAGCGCGCTAGGGAACACACAGAACCAGTTGTCGCTGTGGCCGAGCCAATGGGCTTCGACATCCATGCTTATATCTGCGGCCTGAACAAGATGGTTTCCGCAAACCGCGACAAGCTGAAGGAGCTGGGCTGGCAGAGAAAGCAAATTATCTTCGAGCGCTACGATTGAGTGAGTTCTAGTGCATTTTCGGCGTTGCGGTGAACCAGTGAACCACAGGTCCCTCCACTACGTCATTGCTACGCAATGACTTCGGTCGGGATGACAATTGCGTCTGGGATTACACCAATCCCAGACTCGTCTAACTCCAGTAACTCCGGTCGAGCGTACGGTACTGGATGGCTTCTGCAATATGCGGGACTGTGATGGCTGGAGCGCCTTCAAGATCGGCAATTGTGCGCGCCACTTTCAGAATTCGGTCGTGAGCGCGCGCGGTCAGTCCCTGCTGCTGCATGGCCCGCTCTAGAAGACGCTCCGCGTCTGGCCCCAACTCGCAGAAGGCGCGAATCTGCCGCGTACTCATTTGCGCATTCGAGTAAATTTTCTCAGCTGCCGAAATAAAGCGTTCGCGCTGAAATACCCGCGCAGCCAGCACGCGCGCCCGGATTGCCGCCGAACTCTCACTCGCTGCTCCGGCACGCAGCTCACGGTACTGCACTGCCGGCACTTCGATATGAATATCGATGCGGTCAAGCAGCGGCCCTGACACCTTTGACACATAGCGCTGGATCATAGGCGGCGTGCAGGAGCACTCGCGTGACTTGTCATTGAAATAGCCACACGGGCACGGGTTCATCGCTGCCGCCAACATGAAAGCAGATGGAAAAGTCAGGGACATGGATGCGCGGGCGATGACTACATTGCGGTCTTCCAACGGCTGACGCATGACTTCCAGTACATTGCGCGGAAACTCCGGAAGTTCATCCAGGAAGAGCACGCCATTGTGCGCCAGCGACACTTCGCCGGGACGCGGGACTGCGCCGCCGCCAATCAGTCCGGCATCGGATATCGTATGGTGCGGCGAACGAAAAGGCCGCTGCGTCACCAGACCCGCATCGGCATCGAGTACTCCGGCGACTGAGTGGATCTTTGTGGTCTCCAGCGCTTCTTCAAAACTTAACGGTGCAAGAATTGATGGCAACCGCTTTGCCAGCATCGTCTTGCCCGAGCCAGGCGGCCCGATCATCAGAATATTATGCCCACCGGCAGCCGCCACTTCCAGCGCGCGCTTCGCGGTCTGCTGCCCGCGGACATCGGCGAAGTCCACATGATAATGCTGTAACTCGCCCAGCATCTCGGCTGTCTGTATGCGAAACGGTTCGGTGTGAATCCCACCATTGCCTGCGGCGTTCAGCAGCTCACGCACCTGATTTAGTGTCTCAACAGGATAGACGTTTACGCCCTCGACGACTGCCGCTTCGCGCGCATTGGCTTTGGGAATCACGAGGTTCTTGATTCCACGCTCGCGCGCCGCAACTGCAACCGGCAGCATTCCGGAGACGGCGCGAAGGCCGCCATCCAGCCCCAATTCGCCAACCAGCAGGAACTGACTCAGATCGCGAAGCTGCAAAGCGCCATAGGCGCCGAGAATGCCGATCGCCATGGGCAGATCGAACCCTGAGCCTTCTTTTTTAATGTCAGCCGGGGCAAGGTTGATGGTGATGTGCGTCGAAGGCACATCGAAGCCCGAATTCTTGATCGCGGCGCGCACGCGGTCGCGGCTTTCGCGCACGGCGGCATCGGGCAGGCCCACGGTATGGAAGTGGTCTTCAGTTGTTTTAATTCCGGAAAAATCAACTTCAACGTCAATAATGTTCGCGTCGATGCCGTACACGGCGGCACTCAGGGCCTTGAAAAGCATAATTTTTAACTGGTAAGTGGCTGGAGTATAGCATCGCCGGAGTGCCCAAACGTGAGACAAACGCTCTCAGCGCGAGGCACGAAGCAAACTTTAGACACATGCGAAGCACAACACCATCTTGCAGGACTAAAATCAACTCTCGTGAAGACGAGCCTTTTTGATCTTTTCAAGGTTGGCATCGGACCATCCAGTTCGCACACGATGGGCCCGATGCGCGCCGCACGGCGCTTTGTTCTCACTCTTGAAAAAGCCGGAATTCTGGATCAGGTGACGTGCGTGCAGGCCGACTTGTATGGCTCGCTCGCCCTCACCGGGATGGGCCATGGCACCGACCGCGCGGTGCTGCTCGGGCTTTCTGGAGAGGAACCCGCGACCATCGATCCTGAAAGCATTGGACCGAAGCTGCAACAGATTCGCAGCGCACATCGGCTGTCGCTTGCCGGAAGAAAGCCCATCGCATTCAGCGAAGCGAAGGACCTGCTCTTTCATCGTGACCGGATGTTTCCCGAAGGCGCAAAGACGCAGCATCCTAACGGCTTACGTTTTACTGCCTTGGATGACACCGGCGCGTCTCTCGCAAGTGAAGTCTTCTTTTCCATTGGCGGCGGTTTTATCGTCTCTGACGCGGAGGGCGCAGGCAAAGGGCCCGTCATGGCGACAGCCAAATTGCCGCATCCCTTCAAGAGCGCGGCAGACCTTTTGGAGACGGCGGCTGAAAAACAGCTCACGATCCCGGATCTGATGCTGCAAAACGAATCGGCTTTGCGCTCGCGGCAGGAAGTTCGAGGTGGGATCCTCCACATCTGGAGCATCATGCAGGGCTGCATCGACCGTGGCATGAAGACCGAAGGTATCCTGCCGGGCGGATTGAATGTGCGCCGCCGGGCGCCGCGGCTTGCCGCGCGTCTCCGCGAAAAAGGCTCTGTGGATCCCCTGGCTCCGCTCGACTGGGTGACTGTCTATGCCATGGCGGTGAATGAAGAGAACGCCGCAGGCGGACGCGTCGTAACCGCGCCGACCAATGGAGCCGCTGGAGTCATTCCCGCCGTAGCGCGCTACTATCGCGAATTTATTCCAGGCGCAGATGATGAAGGCATTCTTCGCTACTTCCTCGCATCAGCCGCCATCGGCATCCTTTACAAGGAGAATGCTTCGATCAGTGGCGCGGAAGTCGGCTGCCAGGGAGAAGTCGGCGTTGCCTGTTCGATGGCCGCGGGCGGCTTGATGGCTGCGATGAACGGCACAAACGGTCAGATCGAGCACGCCGCTGAAATCGGCATGGAGCATAATCTCGGGATGACCTGCGACCCCATCGGCGGTCTAGTGCAGATTCCCTGCATCGAACGCAACGCCATGGGCGCAGTTAAGGCCGTGCATGCCTGTCGCATTGCTCTTAATGAATTAGAGAGCCACAAAGTCTCACTCGATCAGGTCATCAAGACAATGTATCTCACCGGTCTCGACATGCAGTCGCGCTATAAGGAAACGTCTCTGGCTGGTCTGGCGCTGAACGTTATCGAATGCTGAATCCTCAGCGCTCCACCGCCATCGCTACAGAATTTCCCCCGCCCAGACAAAGCGCGGCCACACCGCGATGCACATCACGCCGGATCATCTCATGGATGAGCGTCACCAGGACGCGCGCGCCGCTTGCGCCAATGGGATGTCCGATGGCCACCGCGCCGCCGTTTACGTTCACCTTCTCAAGGGGAATTCCCAATTCGCGTGTCACTGCAATAGCCTGCACGGAAAATGCTTCGTTAAGTTCGAACAAATTCACGCTGTCTGCCGTCCATCCGGCCCTGGCAATGACTTTCTGCACGCCGGTCACTGGAGCCATCATCACCCATGCCGGATCGACGCCGCTGGTTGCCTGCGCGCGGATCCGCACCATCGGTTCCAGCCCCAGCGATTTTGCTTTTGCCGCTGACATCACTACCAGTGCCGCCGCTGCGTCGTTCACGCCGGGAGCGTTTCCCGCCGTTACCGTGCCATCTTTTTTGAAGGCCGGCTTCAGGGCGCGCAGCGCTTCAATGCTGGCGTCTCCACGAATCGACTCGTCCTGCTCGAATAGCAGCGGCGCCTGACCTTTCTTCTTTGCGGGAATCTCTACCGGGACTATCTGCGATTTAAAGCGACACTCTTTCCAAGCTGCAGCCGCTTTACGATGCGAGTTCAGCGCATACTCATCCTGTTCCTCGCGGGTGATCTTGTACTTATCGGCAACGTTCTCCGCCGTCTGCCCCATGTGGTAGTTGTTGAACGAGTCCCACAGTCCATCATTCACCATGGAATCTACTGCGGTGGCGTTTCCCATGCGGAAGCCGCTGCGCGCATTGGGAAGCAGGTAGGGAGCGTTCGTCATAGACTCCATGCCGCCGGCGACGACGATTTCCGAGTTTCCTGTCTGGATCGCCTGCGCTGCCAGAGCAACAGCTTTCAGGCCCGAGCCGCAGACTTTGTTGATCGTCATCGCGCCAACCGCGGGTGATAGGCCACCATTGAGCGCTGCCTGGCGTGCTGGATTCTGACCGAGTCCGGCAGAAACGACGTTGCCCATAATGCATTCGTCAACAGTCGAGGCATCAATTCCGGTTCGCCTCACAGCCTCGCGCACGGCAATCGCGCCCAGTTGGGTCGCAGAGAGGTCAGACAATGCACCCTGAAACTTCCCCACAGGAGTGCGCACGCCGGAGACAATCACGATTTCTTCCATAACCAAACTCCACACTTCGTTAGACGGCAAACACACGAAGATATCAAGCCCGGGATGTAACAATCAATTCAAGGACTGCGCAAACGATGAGTGAAAAATTCGCCACACAACCACCCCGGACCATCGCGCCGTCGTGGCACACGGTCCTGCTCATTGTTCCTGTGCTTATTTTTTCGCTGCTGGGAAGCATCCGGCCGACGCATCACGCGCTCAGCAGCCACCACATCGCGCAATACCTGGCGACGCTCGCCTGGGAATGGGTCCTTGCCGCGCTTGCTCTCTGGGGCGTTCGCATGCGCCGTGTTCCGCTGCGTCAACTTCTCGGCGCGCGCCGCCCTACGCTGCGCGACTGGAGAGACGACATCGTGCTAGCCGCCGCCTTCTGGGTCGCGTCTCTAATCATCCTCACGGCGGTTGGCGTCATTTTCAAACTTGCTCATCTCGCAACGCCGCAGAAAACTTTGGCACAGCTTGCCCCGCAAAATGCGTTTGAGCTGTTGCTATGGGTGGTACTCAGCATTTCCGCCGGAATCTGCGAAGAACTAGTGTTTCGCGGCTACTTGCTGCAGCAGTTCGCAGGTGCCGGACGCAGCATCTGGGCAGGCGTCGTAATCTCATCGCTGCTCTTCGGCATCGCACACGGATATGAAGGCGCGAGTGGAGTGATCGCGATCACCATATACGGGGCGCTTTTCTGCGTATTGACCATCAAGCGAGGGAGCCTGCGTCCGGGCATGATGGCGCACGCGTGGCACGATATTTTTTCCGGGATCGCCCTCATGCTGCTGAGACATGTGCGCATGTTTTGAATTTTCCCGGAACACTTTCGTCATGCCCGCCGCCATAATTGGCACAGAAGTTGAAAAAGTTTCTCATTTTTTTCTTGACACTCTTTTTGTAGAACTCTATACATTCGTTAACTGCAGCATTTGTTGTTGCAGTACACGAATAGGGAGAATAGATAACTATGGCAACCAAGAAAGCAGCAAAGAAGCCAGCGAAGAAGGCAGCGAAGAAAGCTGCAAAGAAGAAGTAAGCAAAGAAACAAGGCAACACTAAGGGGGACGCGAATAGCGTTCCCCTTAGTGTTTATGCGGGCATTTCGCTTTTCTGTGAGAATAGAAATCCTTATGACCAGACGCAGATGGATAGCCGATAGTTGGGGTGAAGGCACCGCATCGCTTACCGGCGAACAGGCCTCGCACCTCATCCGCGTGCTGCGCGCGCAGCCCGGCACGGAATATGACATCGTCGCCGGCGATCGCGTCTGGCATGGAGTCATCGTCGGCATCTCGGGCGACGCCGTCCGCTTCAACCTCATCGCTGAAGTTCAGGCCGACCCGGCGCTGCCCATCACGCTGCTGCTTTCCATTTTCAAGTTCGACCGCCTGGAGTGGGCCATCGAAAAAGGAACGGAACTGGGAATCGAACGCATCGTGCCCATCATCGCCCGCCGCAGCGAGAAACATCTCGCGCAATCGGCACAGAATCGGGTCGATCGTTGGCGTCGTATCGCTCGCGAATCAGCGAAGCAGTCGCGCCGTTCGGATATTCCCGTGGTAGATGATGTGCTGCCCCTGAAAATAGCAGCGCGTCAAACCAGCGACGTGGTGCGCCTCTTGCTTGCCGAGCAGGAATGCTCGACCACTCTGCGAAATGCTGTCGAAGAAGCTATTAGAAATGCTGGAGCGGAAATGCCGGCCATCCGGATGGCTGTAGGGCCTGAAGGCGGATGGACAGCGGAAGAAGAAGCGCTCTTCGATGCTGAAGGCTGGAAGTCAGTGAGCCTCGGGCCGCGTATCCTCCGCGCCGAAACCGCAGCCATCACCGCAACTGCAGTAGTAGCCGCATTGCTGGAGTGAACAGGGCACAGGGCACAGGGCACAGATCACAGATTACAGAAATACCCGAACAAAATGCTGTCTCATTTTCAAAGGGGTTCCGTTTCAGAATCTGGGGACCTGCACCCTGTGACCTGAGCCCTAATTAAACATCTCTTTCACTTTCGAAAACAGACTCCGCGAAGTCGGAACATTTTCTACGGTGAGCGACTCGCCGAGCTGCCGCAGCAATTCCTTCTGCAGCTTCGTCAGCTTCTTTGGCGTCTGTACCACCACTTGGATAACAAGATCGCCGCGTCCGTGCTCGTTGAGATAAGGCACACCTTTGCCACGAAGGCGAAATTCTTTGCCGCTCTGCGTCCCTTCGCCAATCTTGAGGTTAGTGTCCCCTTCGAGCGTTGGAATTGTGATCTCGGCTCCCAGCGCCGCCTGCGAAAACGAAATTGGAATAACGCAGTGCAGGTCATTGCCTTCGCGCTCGAAGAAAGCATGTGGCTTGACCGAGAGCACAATGTAAAGATCACCCGATGGACCGCCGAAGCGCCCAGCGTCGCCCTCGCCCTGATAGCGGATGCGCGTGCCTTCTTCCACGCCTGCGGGAATCTTGACCTGCAACGTATGCTGTTTTTCCTGCCGTCCATCGCCGCGGCAAGTTGTGCAGGGATCGGTAACCACGCTCCCCGTTCCGCCGCAGGCGCTGCATGTCCGCGCAATCGAGAAGAAGCCCTGCTGGTAGCGCACCTGTCCGCGTCCCTGGCATTGCGAGCAGGTTGAAGGACCGCGTCCGCTCGCCGTGCCTGTTCCGTGGCAGGTCGAGCATGCCTCGGCGCGGCGGATCGTGACCTGGACTTCTTTGCCGAAGACAGCCTCTTCAAACTCAATGACGTGGTCATAGCGCAGATCGCGCCCGCGCTGCGCACGCGAAGCGTGTCCTCGAGAGTTGCCGCCGCCCATATTGAACATCTCGCCAAAGAAATCGCCGAAGATGTCGCCAATATCGCCCATGCCGGCAAAGGGATCGCCATTGCCGCCTACTCCGCTCACGCCCGCATGGCCGTACCGGTCATAGGCTGCGCGCTTCTGCGGATCGCTCAGGACTTGATATGCCTCGCTGCATTCCTTGAATTTCTCCTCGGCTTCGGCATTGCCGGGGTTGCGATCGGGATGGTACTGCATCGCGAGCTTGCGATAAGCGGTCTTCAACTCCTGGTCGGAGGCGGTCCGCGTCACGCTTAACACTTCGTAGTAATCGGCTTTAATCACGTTGGCTGTTCGGCTCATGCTTCTTTCTGCTGCGGGTTGTTCACTACGCGGACAAGGGCGGGCCGCAGGAGCCGCTCCTTAATCTTGTAGCCGCGGCGGACCTCTTCGAACACCTGATGGTCCGGCAAATCAGGCCGCTCGACCATTTCGAGCGCTTCGTGCACGCGCGGGTCGAACGAAGCGCCCACAGACTCCACTGGCTGAACATTCAACGACCGCAGCGCCTCTTCCATCTGCTTCACGATCAGCTCCACGCCTGTCCGAAGCTGCTCTGCCGAGCCGGTCGATTTCAGCGCCAGTTGAAAATTATCCAGCACCGGCAGGAACTGCTCGATGGCGCCGGCAACGGCAAATTCGCGGAAATCATTCCGCTCCCGCGCCTCGCGCTTGCGGGCGTTCTCAAACTCGGCCTGCAATCGCGCTACCCGGTCAACAAGTCCATCACGCTCGGCTTTGACCCGCTCCAGTTCTTCCGCTGGATTGGATGTTTCCACCGGCACAATCGCTTCAGCCTGCGGCTCATCCGCGACAGCCGCTGTAGTTGCTTTCTGATTCTCTTCTTCGTTCACAGTTTTCTCGTCCAATGTTTTTCTGCTCATATCAATTCAAACCTTTTGCGAGACGCGTTCAAACCGCCTGCCGACTATTGCCCAGTCTGTTTTTAGATGCCCTACTGAGGGGGCTGGAATATCCGGTCTGAAAGCTGCGCGATATAGGAGACTGCGTTGATCGTCTCCTGATACTGCATGCGCGTTGGGCCAATCACCGCGACCGTGCCGAAATTCTCCGCCCCCAGCCTTGCCGGCGATCCAATCAGCACCAGGTTCTCCATCTCCGGCATGGCCTCTTCCAGCCCGACCACGACACGCACCGAATGCTGTCGCGCATCCACATAAGCATTCAGCAATTCCACTATGCGCTGCTTGGCCTCAAGCGCCGCCAGCATCTGGCGCAACCGCTCGCGGTCCAGTTCACTGGCCAGCAGGTTGGCCACGCCTTCCACGAAAATTGTCTGCAGGCCGCCATCGGCGTCAAGTGCGCCCTTGCGGCATAGCTCATTTACCGAGGCCATCAGGCGGTCATACTCGCTGCGCTCCTGCTCCATGCGCCGAGTCAACTCTGTGCGAATGCGATCAATCGACCAGCCATGAAAATTCTCGTTCAGAAACCGCGCCGAAGCTTCAAGCTCGACATGTGTCAGATCATGGTCAAGCATCAGCATCCGGTCCATCACCAGGCCAGCCTTCGTGACCACAACCGCAAGCACTCGTCCTGCCGTAAGCCTCGTAAAGTGGATGTGCTCCAGGGCATGGACCTCAATTGTCGAAGCCAGCGCCACTCCCACGCCGCTCGAAATCAGCGCCAGCACATGCGATGTGCGCTCCAGAAACTGCTGGCTGTTGCTAACTCCAGCAAAACTGTCGTCAATCTGTTCGCGCTTTTCCTGTGTCAACGGGAGATGCTTTGACGCGCCACTCAGCTGCTCCACATAAAAGCGAAACGCCTTCGCCGTCGGAACACGCCCCGCCGAAGTATGCGGCTGGTCGAGAAGCCCCGCGTCGCTGAGCGAAGCCATCACGTTCCGGATGGTTGCCGAGCTCAGGCCGTCCTTGTCGGCAAACTGGCGCGCAACTGCCTGCGAAGCCACCGGTTCCCCGGTAGTGATGTAGTGCTCGATAATAGTAGTCAGCACCAGCCGCTCACGCGGGCTGATTCGCAGTTCGGAAGCCATGTTCCCTCGGTGTCAGACCATCCGCCAAACTGACTACAAGATAGTCTTCTCCTTCTTAATTTTAGTGCATTTTCGGAAGGAGCGTATCGATTAACGCAGTGCTCCGAGGTAACATCAGACGACCACTATACAGTGCTATGTGATTCACTGGTGGCGATTTTACGAAACAAAGTTCAACAATATCCGCTTAAAAGTAAAAACGGCACGGTCAAGGCCGCACCCGTTGGTAACAAGTCTAAGCAGAAATCCTACGCGCGGCTCAGATAAGCCCCTTCAGCCGTGTCCACGCGAATCTTCTCGCCTTCATTGATAAATGGAGGCACCTGCACAATCAGTCCGGTCTCTGTCTTTGCTGGCTTGGTCACAGAGGAAGCAGTAGCCGACTTCAACCCCGGCTCCGTCTCGACAACGGTGAGTTCAACGGTCTGTGGCAGCTCAATACCCACGGCCACACCGTCGAAGAACGACACCGTGATTTGAAGATTTGGCGTCAGGTATTCAACCGCATCACCCAGCGTGTCATGCTTCAAGTGTGTCTGCTCGTAGTTCTCCGTGTTCATGAAGTAATAGTCGTCGCCGTCGTTGTAGAGAAACTCCATCGCGATCTCATCCACCACCACGCGATCAATCGCGTCCGCGGAGCGGAAGCGGTGCTCAAACATTGCGCCGGAGCGCAGGTTCCGCAGCTTGGCCTGG